>JANQIP010000200.1 GCA_028282095.1 Xanthobacteraceae bacterium
CGCAGGCGTCGCCGGTCACAGCCCATCCATCGCTTCGGCGTCGTCGCAAACACCAAGGAAATCGCCTCCAAACAACCCTTTTTCCGCAGCCTGCTAGTGTTCCTTACCTGACGGTCCGGGGTCGGACCGTTAGAGAAGGAAACACCAGAGCACGACCCATTCGGATTGAACCGATCGTGCTCCATTTCTCCTTTTTGTCGGATGATCTTGTCCAATTAATTTGCAACTTATTGGGATCATGCTCTGGCTACCCGTGACCGTGCGGTTGCCGGTCGTGCCAGAGGGGCGTCATATCGCTTCCGCACAATCCCGGCTAAAGGTAACACCGCGATCGTTGCAGTGCAGCCGGAGACGAGGCCATGTTTCCTATTCCGAGCAGCGTGTTTTTGACGCGCGGCGTCGGTATCCACAGATATCCACTGACGGCTTTCGAATACGCGTTACGCGAAGCCGATATCGAGCAGCAGAACCTTGTCTCGGTTTCGTCGATCCTCCCTCCGCATTGCCGGCTTATTCCGCGCGAGGAGGGAGTTTCAACGCTCAGCCCGGGCGAGATCACGTTCTCCGTCATGGCGCGCACTGAGACCAACGAGCCGGGGCGCCGGATCGCCGCCAGCATCGGGCTGGCGCGCCCGACGGATAAGACGCTCTACGGCTACATATCCGAGCACCACGGCTTCGGCATGACCGAATCGGAGGCGGGGGACTATGCCGAGGATCTCGCGGCGACCATGCTCGCATCGACGCTCGGGATCGAGTTTGACCTCGACGCCGGCTGGAACGAGCGCAAGCGAGTTTATGAAATGAGCCATCTCATCGTCGATAGCCTATCGCTGACGGCGGCCGCCGAGGGCGCCGCCAATGGCAACTGGACCTGCGTGATCGCGGCGGCGGTGTTCCGGTTTGATCAGCCTTCGACGGGCAAGTCATGAGCGAGCCGCCGACCTTTGCCGTTCCGCCGACCTTTCTCGGGCTTGCGAACCGCGATCCCGGTGCCGCGATCTGCCTTACCGGCATACCGCTCGACATCGGCACGACCAATCGTCCCGGCGCGCGCTTCGGCCCGATGGCGATTCGCCAGGCCAGTCGCATGCTGGTTGACGGTCATCATCCGCTCCATCGGACCGATCCGCTGCGCCTTCCGCTTGCCGATATCGGCGACTTCGCCATCGCGCTCGGCGATCTGCCGAAAAGCCTCGCGGCAATCGAAGAACAGGCGTCGCGTTTCGATCATCTGATCGCGCTCGGCGGCGAGCACGCCATCACGCTTCCGCTTCTCCGCGCTTTGGCGAAGAAACGTGGCCCCGTCGCGCTCGTCCATTTCGATTCCCATGTCGATGCCTGGCCGGAGAATTTCGGGCAGAGCTGCGCACACGGCACCGTGTTTTTTCACGCGATCGAAGAAGGATTGGTTGAACCCCGCCGGATGGTGCAGATCGGAATCCGCGCGCCGGTCGCGCCCGACATCTATGATTGGATAAGCGGGCGCGGCGTTGCCATTGTATCGGCGCAGGATGTGCACGAAACAGGTCCGGCAGAGACCGCCCGCCGCATTCGCGAGGTGGTCGGCGAAGCGCCCGTCTATCTGACTTTCGACATTGATGCGCTCGACCCCGCCTTCGCTCCCGGCACCGGAACGCCGGAGATCGGCGGGCTTGCAAGCTGGCAGGCGCAGGCGATCATCCGACGCCTGTTGGGCCTGAACTTTGTCGGCATGGATGTGGTCGAGGTGGCACCCGCCTACGATGTCGCCGAGATCACGGCGCTCGCGGCAGCGACCATGGCCTGGGAGTATCTGTGCCTGCTCGCCGATGCCTAGAGCGCGATTCCTTAAGATCGATTCGCTGCGCGCCATGTCTCCTTGTCTCATCGCAGAATCTTGTCCGCAAAGTCTGCCAGCTTTATGCAGGTCATGCTCCGCCTTCCGTTCATTCCCGCGAAAGCGGGAATCCCCCTTGGCGGTGCATCTGGTTCCCCGCTTTCGCGGGGACGAACGGACGAGAAGCGCGATTCCTTAAGATCGATTCGCTGCGCGCCTCACCATGAGAATGCGTTTTCCAACTCCCTTAATTCCGGCTGCCGTTCTTGCGCTCACGCGCCCTCCATATCGGCACGCACGGCCTCAAGCGCTTCGAGCGTATCGACATCGGTCAACGCTCCCGCATCGGTGAGCGCGACCTCGGCCACCGCTTCCGGATAGGCCGCGATCAGGGCGCGCGCGCCGACATCGCCGGTCAGCTTGGCGAAATCGGCGAAGAAACGCCGCGACCAGACCACCGGATTGCCGCGCTTGCCGGCAATGGTCGGGACGACGATCAACCCTGCGCCCTCGGGATTATAGGCCGCGAGCAGCCGGTCGATCACGCCGGCCTCCACCTGGGGCATGTCACCGAGGCAGACCAGGGTTGCATCGGCGGCGGGTGGTACCGCGGCGATCCCCGCCTTAAGCGATGAGGATAGGCCCTCCGCATAGTCCGGGTTTCGGACGAAAACGACGTCGAGCCCCGCGAGCGCCGTTTCGACGCGCTCGTGCTGATGGCCGGTTACGACGACGACCGGCCGCGCGCGCGATGCGAGAACTTCTTCGACGGCGATGCGCACCAGCGCCCGGCCGCCGATCTCGGCCAGCAGCTTGTTCGGCCCGCCCATCCGGGTCGAGCGGCCCGCCGCCAGCACGACCGCGGCAATGCGACGGCCCGGCCGGCCTGCTTCTTCGCGCGGCTGCGGACGCGTCACGATCTCCATCAACAAGCCGCCGACGCCCATCGCCGTAATGTCGGGGCGCGTCACCGGCAACCCACAGAGGAGCCGTGCCAGTATCCAATCGAAGCCGTTCTCCTTCGGGCTGCGCGCGCAACCGGGCGCCCCGAGCACCGGGCGACCGGCGGCTTCGGCGACCAGCATCAGATTGCCGGGATCGACTGGCATGCCGAGATGCTCAAGGCGCCCGCCGATCGCCTCGACCGCCGACGGTATGACGTCGCGCCGGTCGGCAATGGCGGAAGCGCCGAACACGATCGCCAATTCTGCGCCGGCATCGATGACTTCGTGGAGCGCCTGCGCGAGCGCGGCGGGTTCGTGCGGCACCCGCTTTTCCACAGCGATCACGGCGTCGGCGGGCGCGAGCCGCGCAGCCGTTACCTTGAGCGTCTTGTCGATCACCTTGTCCGCCAAGCCCGGCAGCACGGTCGAGATGACGCCGATCCTGCGCAGCCGGTATGGCGCTATCCGCACCAGCGGCGTGCGGGTAATCGCGAGCGCCTGATTGCACGCGGCCTTCGATACTGCGAAGGAGATGATCTTCACCGTCGCGATCATCTTGCCGGCGACGACAGGGGCAAAGGCGGCAAGCGTTGCCAGCGTGATGTCGGGATCGACCTCGTTGAGCCGGTCGATGCGTGCTTTGTCGACAACGAGCACGCCGGCACTCTCCGCGAACAGATTGGCGCGTCCGGTGAAGGCACGGTCGACGTGAACGCCTTCACCGGCTGCCGCCGCGGCCAGCTGTGCGGCGGCGACGTCCTCGGACACGTCGTCCGACTCGAGTCGCGCGATCGTGACCTCGGTAAGGCCCGCCGCGCGCATAGCTACGATCTCGGCTTCGCCGATCAGGCTACCCTTCTTAAGCACGAGTCCGTCTTTGCGAATTGTATGCACAACAATACCGCCGGCGGCCTCGGCTAAAGGGACCGCGCCGAACTTCATGCCGCTACCTCCCTATCGGCCGGAACAGCCGTCTGACTGATCCGATGATGATTACCCAAACGTCATTCTAGTGATGCGGCACCAACGCTTGGGCTCGGCTCATTGTGTTGGTTCCGCATCACAAAGCATCGGATTAGCTAGTGTTCCTTCTCTGACGGTCCGGGATCGGATCGTCAGAGAAGGAACACTCGCCTATCCACAAGCTTAACATTTCGCTAAGCCGGGCCAACACGATAAGTCAGGCAACGCAACGGTGTCATAGGGCACGGCCCCTATCGCGTGAAACCCGCCCTGGATTGGAAATCCGCGGACTGGAAACGATTCGGAAGCGGTTCGCGGTCCTGACTGGGAGACGGCAAAGGTCTTATAACGAGTTCGAGCGGGAACTGGTCAACAGTGGAAAACGTGGCCGTCAAAGATCCCATAGATCGAAATTCTGGTTTCGTCGGGAGATTTCGCCCCATTGAGCACGGTAATGGCGGCCATACCAGAATAGATTGCAAGGGCGCCGAAAATATATATAACCGGACAAGTAGGGGCGAATAGGCGGCCCGCCACGGGGCGAGACATTTCGGAAGACGTTGTAAAGTCTATCCACAGCGGGAACCTTTTGCCGGTTGCAACCTTGTTTTATATGTCTCGCTTTGCGAAAAGGGCCGACCGATAGTATACCGCCTTGGTCACCTTGATTTATGGAGCTCAATATGGCCGCAATTAACATCAAAGGTCTCGACGTGGACGCGCTGCTGACGCTCCGCGGCGAAATCGATAAGCGCCTTTCCGATAAGCGTCGCGATCTCGAAAAGCAGCTTTCGCGGCTCGCCACGGAAAGCCAAAGCAACGGGCGCGCAGCCGGCGCTGTCCCCCGCGTCGCAGTCCGCACGGATGGCCGCAGGACAAGCGCGATGCGAGGTCGCAAGGTTCCTCCGAAATACCGCAGCCCCGAAGGCGAAACCTGGGCCGGCCGCGGCGCCCAGCCACGCTGGCTTGCGGCAGCTTTGAAGGAGGGCCAGAAACTCGAAGATTTCCTTATCGAAAAGCCAGCGCGCAGGGCGGCTGCCCGCAAGCCGCGCGGCAAACGCCAATAGGGACGCATCGGCGTTCGGTCGACACCGGCATTGTGTCGCTGTCGCTGGCCGCCGGCACATGCCGCAACGGCATCTCGCTGTTGGGCGTTTTTTCGCCGAAAGGCCTAGCCCATGGTCCCGAAAGGTCGGCAGACTTCTCGGACAAGCTCATGTGAGAAAAAAAGAAAAATAGAGCGCGACTGATTCGAGCGACGGAATCGCGCTCTAGCTCGGTTCCTTCCCGGCCGGTTGCACTGGCCCATCCCCGCTTGTGGCGTTGTCAGGACGGCCGGGACCGCACGATTCGGCGAATCCGCTGCGCTCGCGCTGAAACCGGCCTGCCTTTGGCGGGAATAGTCATGGGTTTGTGGCCTGCATCGAGGGGCGTCGCGCGACCCTATCGAGCCAGGCGGCAAGCTCGGGGCGAGCGGCGCGCCAGTCGATCTCCGGCAGGCGGAAGTCGAGATAGGCAAGCCCGCAGGCCAAAGTGATGCCGCCCAGATCGAACTGGTCCGGCCGCGCGACGTCCGCGAGCGTTCGTTCGATTGCCTGCCGCTGGCGCGCAAACCACGCGTCCCATTGTCGCTCGGCCGGGCGACGGCGTTCGAGAACCGCGGCGAATGCGGCGTCGATCAAGCCCTGGGCGAGCGCGGCGCGCGCGAGCACGCCGAGCCGGTTTGTATCGATCAGTTTCGGGTCCGGTTCGATCTGATCGAAATACTCGGCGATGACCGTGCTGTCGTTGATCGACGCGCCGTCATCGGTGATAAGCGCCGGTACTTTGCCGAGCGGCGTTACCGCAAGAAGCTCCGGCGGATTGGCCCAAGGATCGAGTTGCACCACCGCAATCCGGTCAATCAGCCGCTTTTCATGGGCAACGACCAGCACCTTGCGTCCATAGGGCGACGTCGGGCTGCTATAGAGTTTCATTATTCTGGCCTCTCCAATGAATGGACTGGCGGATTGCGCCCCTGCGCGACATCGAGCATGAAGGCGAGCAGCAAAGCCGCTGCGCCAAACGCGAAAAGCAGCTCGTAAGCGCCACCCGTGCGGACGAAAAGATAGGAGAAACCATAGGCTGCGCTTGCCTGGCCGATGGCGAAAGCGGTCGTGCACCAGCTCCATGCCGCCTGTCGCTTGCTGGGCTCCTGCACCAATTCGTGCATGCGGCCGAGCACCAGCGGCACCACGCCGGGCACGAACATGCCGACGACGGCGCTCGACACCAGCAAGGCGATTTGCCGGTCGGTGACGGCGATCAGCGCCACTGCGGCCGCCTGCACGAGAAACGAAATGCGCAGGGTCAGCCTAAATCCGATCCGGTCGGCGAGCACACCCGTGAGCAGCGGTCCGACGACCGCTCCGAGCCCAAAAACCACCCAGAAAAATCCGCCGGCGTCGAGGCCGCGGCCGAGGCCGCGCGCGATGAAATCGACGAGGAACACCATGTGGGGAACGAGGCCGACCGCGTTGAGGCCGTATTCGACATAGAGCACCTTCAAAGCGTTTCCCGGCGCTGCCGGTACCGATTCGCCTTGGACTGCGCTCGTACTCGCAGCGGCGGCGGCTCTCGCGGCGGCGGCAGCGTCGCCGTTCGACCGGCGCGGCCATCCGGACCATGCGACGGCGGTCAGGACGGCCGAAATCAAGCCGAATGCGTTCCAGGTCTCGCCCAAGCCGAACCGCATCAGGACGGGGACGAGCGTGCCGGACGCCGCCACGCCAAGACCGATGCCGGTGAAGATCGCACCGCCCACGCGCCCACGTTGGCTCGGCGGCACATGCGGCAGAACGGCGAGAGCCGCGAGCACCATCAGCACGCCGCCGGCAAGGCCGGCGGCAAAGCGCCAGCCGAAGAACCAGGCGAAAGGCAAAGGATAGGCGCAGGCAAAAAACGAGGCTGTGGCAAGCAGCATCATCGCCTGCAAGACCGTCGTCGCGGAACCGACCGCGGTCATTCGTCCGGCAATGAGCGCGCCCGCCAGATAGCCCGCCAGATTCGCGGCGCCGAGATAGGCCGCTTGCGCGGGCGTGAACCATTGCTCGGCGATCAAGGCCGGAATCAGGGGCGAATAGGCGAAGCGGGCAAATCCGATTCCGATCAGGCCGGCGCACAACGCCGACAGGGCGGCGCGCCAGACCACGATTTCGTTCTTATCCGCAAAAACTGCCAAGGCCATCGCCTCCCACCTCGTCGCCTGGGGCGAAGAGGTAGAAAAGCGCGGCGCCGAAGGAAAACGAAATTATCCGATAACCCTATCTGTTCCTGCGATAACCCGTATTCTTGTCGCCGCGGAGCCGTCTGTCGCGGCGAACGAGTAAAGCGCGAATCACTCGGCAGCGGCTTTTTCGTTGTCGATCCGCATGCAGGACAGGAACGCGTCGAGCGCGCTCGATACGAACGCCTCGCGCGGGCGTATGAAGACGGTATCGACCTCGGCCTCGTCCGCCGGCAAAGCATGGATCGTGAGTTGTCCGGCCTGCGCCCTCGCCGCCACCAGGCTGCGCGGCATCAAGGTCACGCCGACGCCGGCGGAGACGGCGCCGAGAAGGCCGTCAATGGTGCCGAATTCGAGCCGTCGCACGCCCACAACGCCGCGTCGGGTCAACACGTCCTCCAAGCGTTGGCGATAGGAACAGCCGAACCGCAAGATGATGATCTTGAGGTGCCGTTGTTCGAGCACGTCGGCGAGCCGTCGCACCGGTCGTGCCGTGACCAGCACGAGTTCCTCGCGAAAGACGACCTCCTCGTCGAGGTCGGGGTGGCTCACCGGGCCGCACACGAAAGCCCCGTCAAGCTCGTGGTTGAGCACGCGCTCGATCAGCTCGCAGGTCGTGCCGGGCGAGAGCACGAGGTCGACGTCCGGATAGGCGTCGGCATAGGTCGCGAGCAGGCGCGGCAGGCGAATGCCCGCGGTGCTTTCGAGCGACCCGATGGCAAGCGCGCCGCACGCCGTTCCGTCGTCCTCGACCGCGCGGCGGGCGTCGGCGAGCAGCCGGGCGATCCGCTCGGCATAGGGCAGCAGCCGCCGGCCGGCCTCGGTCATCGCGACGCCGCGCGTCGTCCGATTGAACAGCCTGACGCCGAGCTCGTCTTCCAGCGCGCGAATGCGCGCGGTGACATTCGACTGCACGGTGTTCAACTCGCTCGCCGCCCGGTTCATGCCGCCGAGCCGGGCCACCGCCTCGAACACCCTCAAATCCGCTGCATCCATCACCTGCTCCCATGCATGCCGCCGGCATTCCTGCTCGAATCGATCCGTCATCCGCCGAATCCTGTTGAAGCCGGAATCCGGTCTACTCGGCGATCCCGATCCTCGCGAGCCTGCCTCACAAGAACCTCACGGTGAAGAGCGCTGCAAGGCTGCGCGTCTTAAACCATGCATCCTTCGAGACGAAGGCCTACGGTTGGCTCCTCAGCCGCAGCCTGTAGGGTGGGTCAGGCACGCAGCGCCGCCAATGCCGCCATAGTACCTCTCCCCGCTTTGCGGGGAGAGGTCGACGCGCGAAGCGCGGCGGGTGAGGGGCTAGAGCATGATCCCGAAAAGTTGGCAGACTTTTCGGACAAGATCATGCGAAAAAACAAAGAGAAAGGGAGCGCGATCGATTCAATCTGAATGGATCGCGCTCCAGCACGGGCATCGCGGAAACGCCAAAGCCCCTCATCCGGCTCGCGGCAAGAGCCGCTCGCCACCTTCTCCCCGCAAGCAGGGAGAAGGGGAAGCAATGTGCGCGCCTCTGGATTGGCTGGCA
>JANQIP010000053.1 GCA_028282095.1 Xanthobacteraceae bacterium
GGCACCTTCAGCGTCTTGGAGCCGTTCGCCTCGGCCACCAGCACGCCCTGCGGCTCGGGCACAACCGACAGCCCTGCGATCCACACGCTGTGATCGGCGCCGGTGTCGGGCCAACCGCCGGAGCCGCCCGACACATTGGTGTCGTTCGGCCCGATAAACATCTTCACGAATGCCGTGCCGGGCGGAAAATTGCTTTGAACATCCGTACCCGACCGGTCGATGCCGCCCATGAAATTCGTCGTGCGATACCAGGTATCGACCGCCGGGACGATCAGCGCGGCGAAGAGTCCGTATTTGAGGGCAAAAGCGGACTGATTGGCGATCTTCGTGCCCACCGGCCAGGTGCCGTTGGCATCGTCGGGATTGCCGAGCGCGGACGGAAAGCCCTGGTTGAGCGTGATGACGTTCGTCGTCTTGTTGACGCCGCCGGCGTCCCACAATGCCCGCTGATAGATGCGGCTGTAATCGTCATATTTGACGCCGAGGGAGTTCTTGTACTCGAAGATGATGACGCCGGCGTGGCTCGTGCCGCCGCTATTGTTCCATCCGGTGGCGTCGGCGACCGTGATCGTGGTGTCGCCAGGGGTCAGCGGCGCCGCCAGCGTCGTCAGGCTGTCCGTGCCGCCGTCGTGGTAGCGCTTGTGATTATCGGAAATGATCTCGTTCTTGTCGATGTCGTAGCACTTCAGCCCCATATATTGGCGGTGGCGCTCCTCATACGCGTAGGCCGACCAATCCCCGGCGAGCCCCTCTTGGCGGATATAGGCGCGCAGGCGGTAAATCGCGTTTGGATCGACCGCCATGAATTCCGTCGATGGCAGGCTGCCGCCCGCGTAGCCGTCATAGCGGAACGCGCCCGGCAGATTGGGCGTAACCACGGAGTCAAAAACCGGCGCTTTGGGTCCGGTCGGCGCATTGTAAGTGTTGCCGAGCAGGCCGGTGCCGTTGGTGAACAGATCCGCGCCCTTGGCAGTGACGTAGTCGATATTGACGGGATCGCCGGTGCCGAACTCGGTTGGCAGCGACATTATCCCGTCTTGTCCGGGCGGACCTTGCGTGCCCTGCGGACCGGTGTCGCCTTGTGGCCCCTGAATTCCCGCCGGGCCCTGATCGCCCTGAGGACCAACCGAACCGGTAAGACCGGCTGCCCCCTGCAACCCTTGCGGACCAATGGCACCTTGTGGACCCGCAACGCCTTGCGGGCCTTGGTCGCCCTGATCACCTTTTGGGCCGGCCGGTCCCTGCGGTCCCGGAACGCCGAGGATCGTCTCGGTAACGCCACCCGGATTGATAATGACTTCGATGCTCATGTCACGATTTCCTCAACAGGCGTGACGATACCGGAGAGGGCGCGATAGACGTCTCCGTTTGGAGCTGTCAGTTCCAGTTCCCATTTCCCGACCGCGGTGACAGCGCGGCTGTCGGATGGATTGCCGGAAAAGGTGAACTTGCCGTCAGTGCCGTCGGCGACAATCCTGCCATTGGCGGTACTGAACTCCAGAAGGAGGCTGTTCTTGAGGTCGCGTATCTGCATCGAAGCCTGATAGCCGGTGATGTCGATAGGTACGCTGCCGCCCCAAATCACCTCGAAACCGATCGTCTTGCCGCGGAATATCCGCATGTGGATATCTTCACCCGATTGGGTGAACTCGACGCCTGAAGTTGTTCCCGACATGGATGCCTCCTCGCTACTATGACGTTGGAGCTGGGCAACGCATGCAATGAATGGTGACCCGCACTTTTCCGCCGGTGAAATTCCCGCCGTTGGCAGTGATGCGCAGGTTTGTGTCGGAATAAAACGCCGTCGGCCCGGTGACGCCGGAATTCGTGCTGCCCGCCGCGATGCCGAGCGAACCGCCGTATTTGTCCTTTTCCCCGGCGATCCCGCAATCATATGAACTGGCGCCGGTCACCGGTTCGGTAGTGCGCGTGGAGACTGCAAAGACGATCGCCCGGTCTGGAATGTGAATCGTGCTGTCAATGTATGTGCCGGAAAGCGTCAGTTCCTCTTCCAGGGCCTGGAAGGCAGTCTCGGCGCCATGCGCTGTGGTATTGAGAACCACGGTGTTGCTGCCAATACCGCCGGCCGTGAAAACGGACCAATCTGTTCCATTGTGGACAAGTAACTCGCTCTCATCACCGACCCATACCAGCCAGCCTTTCCGCGGTTCGTAAAACATCCAGGCACCGTCCTGAAACGCCGCGATCTCCCCAGCATGGCCCGACCAATCACCACTTGCTGGCGCTGCAACGATGAAGCGCTCGCCATCGTCTGGAGAGACCGGCGGCGATGCCAGGTCTTTGTCGGCAACGGTAATCTGAACGATCGCGTCAAGTGCTCGGATTGCCTCATTGTGGGTCACGTGTTTCTGCGCCTGGGCAGCGAGAAGATAGGGCAGCTTCAAATTGGGGGTCTCGTCCATATCGCGCCTCCAGCATCGAATCCAAACTTACATCTTATGCAGAGCTTAACGCGGTTTATATGTGCGGGGATAAGTTTCAGACCCTTACCGCTGTAAACGTTCCGCGCTCCGGTCGGACTTTGCGCAGGCGTTACCGGCAAACAGGCAGTGGGTAATGAAACAGGTTTTGCAAAATCTGCGTGACGGCACGACTGAGGTGGCTGAGGTGCCTGCACCGGGTATGAGGCCAGGCCATTTGCTTGTCCGCACTCGGCGAACTTTGGTTTCGGCAGGTACAGAGCGCATGCTGGTCGATTTCGGCAAGGCGAACTTGATCGACAAGGCACGCCAGCAGCCGGATAAGGTACGCATGGTGCTGGACAAGGTGAAGGCGGACGGCCTGATACCGACCATCGAAGCCGTGCGCAACAAGCTCGACCAACCGTTACCGCTCGGCTACAGCAATGTCGGCACCGTGATCGAGGTGGGCTCCGACGTAACGGGCTTTGCGCCCGGCGACCGGCTAGCCTCGAATGGCTACCATGCGGAGGTCGTCAGCGTACCGCAGAACCTCTCCGCCAAGGTGCCGGAGGGAGTGAGCGACGAAGCGGCGGCCTTCACGGTGGTCGGCGCCATTGCGCTGCAGGGCATCCGTCTTGCCCAGCCAAGTCTTGGCGAGACGGTCGCGGTCACCGGCCTTGGACTTATCGGGCTCGTCTCGGTGCAATTGCTAAGAGCGCACGGCTGCCGCGTGCTTGGGCTCGACTTCGATAAGGAGCGGCTGAAGCTGGCGCGAGAGCTCGGTGCCGAGGTCGTCGATCTCGCGGCCGGTGCCGATCCAGTGCGCGCGGCGGAAGCCAACACCCGCGGCAACGGCGTCGACGGCGTGATCATCACGGCCTCGACGAAGAGCAGCGAGCCGGTACACCAAGCCGCGCTGATGTGCCGGAAGCGTGGCCGTATCGTGCTCGTCGGCGTGACCGGGCTCGAGCTGTCGCGCGCCGATTTCTACGAGAAGGAGCTGACGTTCCAGGTGTCGTGCTCGTACGGTCCCGGTCGCTATGATGCGAACTACGAGCAAAAGGGCTTGGACTATCCGATCGGCTTCGTGCGCTGGACCGAGCAGCGCAACTTCGAGGCCGTGCTCGTCATGCTGGCCGAGGGACGGCTCAATGTTGCGCCCCTGATCAGCCACCGATTCAAGATCGGCCAGGCGGAGCGTGCCTATGAGGTCGTCGGCGGCTCCGAGCCCTCGCTCGCCGTGGTGCTTGAGTATCCCGACGCCTTGGAGGTTCCCGAGGCGGTCATCTGGAAGCGTACAGTCTCCGTGGTTGCGCCGGCGATCGCCAAAGTGAAGGGAGAGAGGGTCTCCGTCGGCTTCATCGGAGCGGGCAACTACGCGATGGGCGTTCTGATCCCGGCGTTCAAGGCTGCAGGCGCAACGCTGCGCACGGTTGCCTCGAGAGCCGGTGTCAGCGCCGCGCACGCTGGCCGCAAGCACGGCTTTCAAGAAGCCACGACGGATATAGCTGCGTTGCTCGATGACGAAGCCATCGACGCAGTCGTCATTACGACCCGGCACGACAGCCACGCCAATCTGGTCATGCGCGCGTTAGCAGCCGGCAAGCATGTCTTCGTCGAAAAACCGCTTTGCCTGACGTTGGACGAACTGGCCGAAATTGAGGCAGCCTACCGGAAGGAAGCGGCTGCCGGGCGAACACGACTTTTGGCCGTGGGATTCAACCGCCGTTTCGCGCCTCACGTCGTTAAGATGAAGGAGTTGCTCAAGGGTCAGGCGGGGCCCAAGGCGATGGTGATGACGGTCAATGCCGGCGCGGTTCCGGCAGATCACTGGACCCAGGATCGGGAGGTGGGCGGCGGTCGCATCATCGGCGAGGCCTGCCACTTTTTGGACCTGCTCCGCGACTTTGCTGGCGTACCCATCGTCTCGCATCACCTACAGGCGATGGAGAGCGAAACCGGCGACACAGCTACAATCACGCTTTCGTTTGCTGATGGCTCGACGGGGGCAGTCCATTACTTCGCCAACGGAAATAAATCGTTTCCGAAAGAGCGGCTGGAGGTCTTCGCCGGCGGCAAGATACTGACGCTCGACAACTTCAGGCGACTCGACGGCTACGGGTGGAAAGGCTTTAGGCCGATGAAGCTGTGGAGCCAGGACAAGGGTCAACACACCTGCGTCGCCGCATTTCTCAATGCCATCGCGAAGGGCGGCCGGTCGCCGATCGCTTTCGACGAGACGATCGAGGTTGCGCGCAAGTCGATCGAGATTGCCGGGAGCGGGGGGGCGAAATGAGAGCCATCAAGAAGGTTCTCGACGAGAAGCTGTATCCGGACTGTGCCAGCAATTGGGACGATACGCTGTTTCGCGAGCGCATTCTAGCGTGCGTGCGGCCCGACCAAGTCGTGCTCGACGTCGGAGCTGGCGCCGGCATCGTGCAGCAGATGAATTTCAAAGGTCATGTCGCGAGAATCTGCGGCGTCGATCTCGATCCGCGCGTGGCCGAGAATCCGATGCTCGACGAGGGACGCGTCAGCGACGCCGCGTCCATCCCCTATGACGATGCGATGTTCGACGTGGTGTTCGCCGACAATGTGCTTGAGCATCTGGCTCAGCCACAGACTGTTTTCGGCGAGGTCGCCCGTGTGCTCAAGCCGGGCGGCGTGTTCCTGTTCAAGACGCCAAACAAGTGGCACTACGTGCCGATCATCGCGCGTATGACGCCGCACGGCTTTCACGAGCGTATAAACCGTTGGCGAGGACGAGTGGCCGCAGATGTGTTTCCGACCCTATACCGTGCCAACTCGGCGGGCACCGTTCGCCGGCTTGCTGCCTCAGCGGGGCTCGACGTAATCTTGATTGAGCGGATCGAGAAACGCCCCGAGTACACGCGCTTCTCTGCCCCGACGTACATTGTCGGCGCCGTTTATGAGCGGCTCGTCAACAGCACGTCGCTGCTGGAGCGCTTCCGCGTACTGGTCGTCGGAAAGCTGCGAAAACCGGAGCGGTGACGGAGGCGATGAAGAAGCTTCCTGCTCCGGCAGAGCGCCGTTCGGCTCGCTCACACCGTACGCCACCCGCGGCCGGTGCACACTCATGGTCAGACCTGAGACCGGTTTCATAAGCCCGAAGACAGATAAGATACGGCGTCCGCCACCTGATGGTGGCCTTGCAACCTGGGCGGCTGGCGTTCCAAATGCGCAAGCCCCTGCGCGGCAGCCAATCTGGCATCGGCAAGCCTGCATAGAATGATCATACCGCGAAAGCCTGCGCACCCGATTGCTGGAGGGAAGGTATATCGCCTACTTAATACCGTCCGGCACTTAAGACCACGCCAGGTTTTGGCGCGTGCGCTAAAGCAATTTAACCGCACTCGTCCTGATCCCTCACCAGCACCGTCGCTTCGACCGTCCCAAGGTGAGTGGACGCCGGCCGCAGAGCGGCCCTCGAGCCTGCTTTCGCCCTGGCGTGTTCGGTTCCTCAACCGAGAGGGCGAGATTGCGGATGCGAGCCAGTGGAACGATGCCTCCCAGGAAAAGCTCTGGCTCTATAATCTGCATTATTTCGACGATCTTTCTGCGGCCGACGGCAATCGGCGCCGCAGCTTGCAACGCCGGCTGATCGCCAAGTGGATCGCTGATAATCCACCGCCGACCGGCAATGGCTGGGAGCCCTATCCGGTCTCGCTTCGGATCGTGAACTGGATCAAGTGGCATCTGACTGGCGAGCGACTTGACTTATACATGCTTGATAGTCTCGCCATGCAAGCGCGTTGGTTGATGGGACACATTGAGTGGCATCTTCTTGGAAACCACATCCTTGCCAATGCCAAGGCACTGGTGTTCGCCGGATTATTCTTCGCAGGCGACGAAGCTGATGCCTGGTTGCGCCAGGGCCTAGCGATTTACGCTCGAGAGTTGGGCGAGCAAATCCTAGATGACGGCGCCCATTTCGAGCTGTCGCCGATGTATCACGCTATCATTCTCGAGGATGTGCTCGACCTTGTGAACCTGTCGCGCCGTTACGACCGGGATGGCGACTCAGTATTCCGCGACCTGCCGGCGCTCGCCCAGCGCATGCGCTGCTGGCTCGCTTCCATGACCCATCCCGATGGCGGACCAGGGTTTTTCAACGACGCGGCGTTTGGAATCGCGGTGAGCCGGGAAGAGCTCGAGGCCTACGCGGATCGCCTGAGGCTACCCCCCATCGCAACCCTTGGCGAAGGTCTCCACTATCTTTCCCAGTCCAGCTATGTGCGGGTCGATCTCGGTGACATGGCCGCGATAATAGACGTCGCGCCGATCGGGCCGGACTATATCCCTGGGCACGCCCATGCCGATACGCTGTCCTTTGAGCTGTCGCTCGGGTCCGAACGCGTCATCGTGAACGGTGGCACCTCAACTTATGCTCCCAGCGTTGAGCGCGAGGTGCAGCGCGCCACCCGCTCACATAACACAGTTGAGATCGATGGCCAGGATTCGTCGGAAGTGTGGGGAGCTTTCAGGGTCGCGCGGCGCGCCAGGATCACGAACCTCACCATAAGAGTCGAGCCACCTTACGAGGTCACGGGTAGCCATGATGGTTACCGGCGCCTCAGCGGTCGCAACATCCACACGCGTACTTGGCGGGTGGGCGAGCGAAGTCTTGCGGTCGCGGACGAGGTAAGCGGCTCTTATCGAACAGCCATCGCACGTTTCCGCCTGGCGCCGGGCGCCTCCATTGCGGTTTGGCCGGACGGCAAATCCGGCCGCATTACAACGGCCAAAGGCCGTGTAATTTCCTGGCAGACAAATGCGCCCGCCACCGCAACTGCTTCGAGCTGGCACCCGGAATTTGGGATCTCTATCACCACACATAGTCTTGAGGTTCCGCTCGATAGCAGCCCACTAACGACACGCTTCGAATGGTAGCAAAGTCATGCATATCCTTTTTCTGACCGACAATTTCCCACCGGAGGTGAACGCGCCTGCAACGCGCACGTTCGAGCACTGCCGCGAATGGGTCGCTGCTGGTCACGAAGTCACGGTGATTACCTGTGCGCCGAATTTTCCGCAGGGAAAGGTCTTTCCGGGCTACCGCAATCGACTGATCGAGTGCGAGACGATAGCAGGCATCAAGCTGTTGAGGGTTTGGACTTACATCGCGACCAACGAAGGCTTTCTGAAGCGCGCGATCGACTATGCGACCTTCCTCAACGCAATCTTCCCAGCGGTCTTGAGAGTTCGCAACGTCGACATCATTGTCGCGACGTCGCCGCAACTCTTCGCACCGCTCGCAGCTTTGATCACGAGTCGAGTCAAGGGATGCCCTTACGTGTTCGAGCTCCGAGATTTGTGGCCGGAATCGATTCGCGCTGTCGGCGCCATGAAGAACCAGCGCATTCTCGGCTGGCTCGAAAGGCTCGAACTGACACTCTACCTTCGTGCGGCGGCAATTGTCTCCGTCACAAACGCCTTCGTCGACAACCTCGCCGAACGTGGCATTGAACGCAAGAAGATGCACGTCGTTACGAACGGGGCCGACCTTTCCAGGTTCAAGCCGCGCCCGCGGGACGAAGCGCTCGCTGAGCGTCTGGACCTCACAGACAAGTTCGTGGCCGGATATGTCGGCACGCACGGTATGGCACATGGACTGAATACCCTTATCGAGGCGGCAAGACTCCTCCAGGACAACGCGGAGACACGTAATGTGAGGCTTCTTTTCCTCGGCGACGGCGCGGAGAAGGCTCCGCTTGTCGCGAAAGCCCGCGAATCTGATCTGAGTAACGTCCTCTTTCTCGACAGCGTGCCGCGCGACCAGGTTGCATCCTACTGGTCGTTGCTCGACGCTTCGATCATTCACCTCAAAAAGGCGGCATTGTTTGAAACTGTCATTCCTTCAAAGCTCTTCGAATGCATGGCGATGGGGATTCCGGTTTTGCACTGCGTTGCTGGCGAGTCCGCCGGTATCGTGGAGCGGGAGGGTAATGGCATTGTGGTCGAGCCCGAGAACCCTGCATCACTGAGCCAAAGCATCTGTCGGCTTGCCCACGACGCTGCTCTCCGTGCGCACCTCTCCGAACGCGGTACGGTCGCCGCCGCGAAGTACGACCGTAAGGCGCTGGCCGCGCGGATGTTGTCGGTCATCGAAGGCGTACATGCTCGCGAGGTGGAACAGCACATCACGATTCAGCCAGACCTCTCCTGCGCCGGCAGGATAAACAAGAGCGATTAGGCGAAACAGCAATGAAGGTTCTGATAGTCTTTGGTACACGGCCAGAGGCGATTAAGATGTTGCCCGTGGCGATAGCGCTGAACCAGGATCCGGTGTTCAAAACGCGCTTATGTGTCACCGCGCAGCATCGCCAAATGCTCGACCAAGTGCTGCATCTGTTCGGGGTCGTGCCGGATCATGACCTCGGCATCATGAAGCACGCCCAAGGGCTTACCCACATAACGACAGCAGTTCTGGAGAAAATGGCGTCGCTGCTCGAAGCCGAGAAACCGGATCTCGTGCTCGTCCAAGGGGATACCACGACGACCATGGCAGCCGCGCTCGCCGCCTTCTACCACAAGTGTCGCGTGGGCCACGTGGAGGCGGGTCTGCGATCTGGCCACCTTGAGCAGCCCTGGCCGGAGGAGATGAACCGCCGCGTTACCGACGTCTTCACCGACATTTACTTCGCCCCCACACCATCGTCGCGCGACAACCTCCTCAGGGAAATGGTCGACCCAAAGAGGATCCACGTCACGGGCAACACTGTGATCGATGCGCTCATCCAGACGGTAGCGAGGCTCGACACAGAGTCGGAGCTTACTGCCCATGTGGCGAGCCATTTCAGTTTCTTGCACCCCGAGCTGCCGATCCTACTGGTCACCGGCCATCGCCGGGAGAACTTTGGCGCGCCTTTTCTGAGCCTGTGCGAGGCCATCAAAGCACTGGCACGCACGCACCGAATCCAGGTGGTCTATCCGGTCCACCTTAATCCGAATGTCCAGGAGGCGGTCCGCGCTGTTCTTGAAGGCGAGCCGCACATCCACCTGATTGCCCCCCTCGATTACCTACCCTTCGTCTATCTCATGAAGCGCAGCCACGTCATTCTCACCGACAGCGGCGGCATTCAGGAGGAGGCGCCATCGCTCGGCAAGCCGGTCTTCGTCATGCGCAACGTCACGGAACGACCAGAAGCGGTCGAAGCCGGCACAGTGCGTTTGGTCGGCACTGAGAAGGATCGGATAATCGAAGAGGTTGCGAAGGTATTGACCGATGCGGGATCGTACGAGGCAATGAGCCTCGCACATAACCCCTATGGCGACGGTCGAGCCTCAAAGCGGATTGCGGCTGCCCTCCTCGGGCAACAGTACGAAGCGTTCGTAGGCTGAAACGCCTGTCAGCTTCGAACAGCGGAAGAACTATGAGATGATCAAGCAATTTGTTTTCAAGAATGCGACCGTCATGGGACTTGGCTATATCGGACTACCGACGTCAGTGGTCATGGCCCGGGCCGGACTAACGGTTATTGGCATCGACATTAACAAGGCAACGATTGAGGCGGTGAATGCCGGCCAGTGTCCGATCGAAGAGCCCGAATTGCCTGAGGCGCTCGCCGAGATGGTTGGCAAGGGTTTGTTCAGCGCGGACACTAAACCGACAGGAAGCGATATCTTTCTCATCGCTGTGCCTACACCCTTTACGGGCGGGTATAAACCCGACCTCAGCTATGTAGAGGCTGCAACACAATCGATTGCACCCATCCTCGAGAAAGGCAATCTCGTCATAGTGGAATCGACGATCCCCGTCGGTACCACCGAAATGGTCGGACGATGGATCGAGGCACTAAGACCCGACCTCAGCTGTGCACGCCGTGGCAGCACTGCGATACCCGACATTCTTATCGCCCATTGTCCCGAACGCGTTCTGCCCGGCCATATGCTCAAGGAGCTGGTTGAGAACGACCGCGTTATTGGTGGCCTCGATGGGCCCAGCACCGAGGCCGGACAAGCCTTCTATCGTACCTTCGTCACCGGAAGCTGCCTTGGAACGGATTCACGGACCGCGGAGCTATGTAAGCTGACAGAGAACTCGTTTAGGGACGTCAACATTGCGTTTGCCAACGAAATGGCGGAAATCTGCGACGACTTTGGTATCGATGTTTGGGAGCTCATTTCGCTTGCAAACCAGCATCCGCGCGTGGACATTCTGAGCCCGGGCCCGGGAGTTGGCGGTCATTGCATCGCTGTGGACCCCTGGTTTATCGTGGCGTCGCTGGGCGACAAGGCGCGGCTTATCCGCGAAGCGCGCTGGCTAAATTCTGGCCGTCCGCGGCAGGTTGTCCGAAAGGTCCTTGAAACCGTTGCTGAACATAGGATCAATTCGATCGGTTGCTTTGGGCTTTCGTATAAGCCGAACGTCGATGACTATCGTGAAAGTCCCGCGATAGAGATCACGGAGTATCTGTCAAAAGAGCTACAACTTGTCGGCGCGGGCATAGATTTCCGTGTCGTCGAGCCATTCATCAGCGAATTGCCACACGAGCTTAAACACGCGCGAGGCGTGAGGCTCACCACCATCGATGAGGGGCTCGACGCGGATTTGTTGCTGATGCTTGTGGACCACCGCGTCTTTCACGAGATTCCGGCCTCGCGGCGTATCGGCAAGAAGATTATCGACACACGCGGAATTTGGCGCTGAGCCATTCCCCCACCCGGCTCATTATTGGTGCCACGGCAAATACGCCGGCGCCACGTCGACGTCGCTGAAGCTCGCAACGATCCTGACAGTGATGGAAGGTCCAAAGCTAATGGCAACGCATCAGAGGACGAGCGCTCCGTAATTGGAAACGCTTCTCGGGCGCTCGCGTCGCGAGACTACACCATTGGCATCATGGGCATGGGTTACGTTGGCTTGCCGCTGGCACTCGCGGCCGCGAAGGCCGGCTTTCGGTTCATTGGTTTCGACATCGACGAGGTGGCGCCACACGGACGACCAAAGAGGCACCGCGGCACCCTTATAACCGCTATGCTCTTTGTCAGTAGACAGCGCAGCCCCTGGTACGAGTTAGGAACGGGATGAGCTTTTCAAAAATGAGTTCCCGATGTCGTTCGATCTCCCATGTAACGGCGTCATTGAACCCGGCTGCGTAACGGTGAATCGTTTCGCGATCCGCCTTTACTCTGGTCAAAGTGCCGTCTACGGTGACCAACCCAGTAAGCGTTTGTCCATCCCATTCGACAGCATTTGCGTTATTGATTGACATTTTCGTCGCTCCTTTCGAAGGATTGTTGAATATACCGCTTGGTCCATGGCCGCGACCAATCATTACCCATCGAATGATGATCAGCTGTATCGCGGTAAGATCCAACAGCTCTTGCCAAATTGAACCGGTCGTACTCGATGGGCCATCGGTTCTCTGTTTTCTCAATCTGAGGCATCTACCCCTCCCACGCGAAAGCCGTTTTCGCACTTCAGGCTGACAGCGATACCGCTGGCGCCAATCATCCCGCCTCCTGCCTGACGCCGGGCAGTCCGATCGATCAAACGGGCTCGGGCCCAACCGGCGCCGGCGCGGTGACGCAATCCTGGGCGAGGCATACGCCGGCTGCATGCAGATCGCGCCAAGCGTCAGCAATCGCCGTTTCGGTCACCCGCTCCCCGAACAGCACCATCGGCACCGTTGACACAAGGATGCGCAGATCAAGCGCGAGCGACATGTTGCACACATACCAGACGTCAAGCGCCGCCTTGTCCGCCGCGCCAATC
>JANQIP010000095.1 GCA_028282095.1 Xanthobacteraceae bacterium
GGCTGCGGTCGTAACGCTTGCGGTTCTCTGTCGTCCACATCGGTGACCCTCCCAAGAATCAGGCCACCACTCTTGAATCACAAATGATTCATCCGATTCAATATGTTCGCGGACAGACACTAATAGCTAGCAGAGTTCTTGGGCAAGATCATGCCCAAACAAAGAGTGATACGCTTTCCGAGTGATTGCTTCGGGCTCAAGTCCTATCACCTCCCCTTGAAAGGGGGAGGTCGGCGAGCGGCGCAGGCAAGCTTGCGCAGACTGTCGAGGCTTGGCTGTGTGCGATCTGGGAAAGGGGTTGTTGATCCGTTCGTTCCCGCGCAAGCGGGAACCCAGGATGATTCAAGAACGCTGGATTCCCGCTTTCGCGGGAATGAACGGAACCGCGACAGAGGCCGTCCTGTGGACCCCCTCCCGGCGAGCTTCGCTCGCCGACCTCCCCCTTTCAGGGGGAGGTCAAAGGGGGATCCGACCCTCTCCTTTCAGGGGAGGGTGAAAAGTCTCCTCGGCCACGGCACAGTTTGTCCCCGAACTAATCAGCCGGAAATAGTATGAGAGCGCGCGACTGAATCAAGGAGAAGCAATCGCGATCGAGTCACCGCGGGAACAGCCCCCACAAGGTTGAGAAGCTCTCAAGGTCGATCAGATTTCCCAAATAAGCGCCATAGAAGCTAAAGACGATGATCGTCGTCACGATCGTCGTCCATAACAGCTTGACCAGCAAACGCGGAACCGCCGGCGCGCCCGGATCGCTGCCCGGCACGACCTCGCCACTCTCCTGTTGCGCACGCACACCGAAGGGCAGCACGGCGAACAGCACGATCCACCAGACAATGACATAGATTCCGACGAGCGTCGTCCAAGCCACGCGAGTGCCTTTGCCGAGTTCTGCCCCCGGATGGCCCGCAACATCGATGCCTTCTCCTCGCTTGCGGGGAGAAGGTGGCGAGCGGCTCTTGCCGCGAGCCGAACGAGGGGTCTTCTTCCTGTTCGCGGGTTGTGGCCCCTCACCCGCCGCGCTTCGCGCGTCGACCTCTCCCCGCAAGCGGGGAGAGGTGTTTTCGCGGCATTAGAGCGCGATTGCTTGGCCTTGAACCAATCGCGCTGTCTTTGCTCTTTGTTTGCTCGCATGATCTTGTCCGAAAAGTCTGCCAACTTTTCGCAGATCATGCTTCTCTTTGTTTGTCGCATGATCTTGTCCGAAAAGTCTGCCAACTTTTCGCAGATCATGCTTCTCTTTGTTTGTCGCATGATCTTGTCCGAAAAGTCTGCCAACTCTTCGCAGATCATGCTTCTCTTTGTTTGTCGCATGATCTTGTCCGAAAAGTCTGCCAACTTTTCGGGATCATGCTTCTTCGAACTCCGCTCAGCGAATCCGAAATCCGCTTCCCCGATCCCGGGAGTTCAGACCGAGCCGGGTCACGCCTGCTCGAGTTCAACCAGCGTGCCGCAGAAATCCTTCGGATGCAGGAACAGGACCGGCTTGCCATGGGCGCCGATCTTCGGATTGCCGTCGCCGAGCACGCGGGCGCCTTCGGCCTTGAGCTTGTCGCGCGCGACGAGAATGTCGTCGACTTCGTAGCAGATATGGTGGATGCCGCCGTCGGGATTGCGGTCGAGGAAGGCCTGGATCGGAGACTTGTCGCCGAGCGGCTCCAACAACTCGATCTTGGTGTTGGGCAGCGTAATGAACACCGTGTTGACCCCATGCTCCGGCTGCGGCTCGACCGCCGAGATTTGGGCGCCGAGCTTGGTGCGGTAGAGCTCCGAAGCCTTGGCAATATCGCTTACGGCGATCGCAACATGATTGAGGCGTCCGATCATGGGCTTCCCCTTTGGTTTGCTTGGGTCGGGCCGCAGACCATCCACGGCCGTGCTTGGGTCAGATTTGTGTCCCGACTGCCTTATACCGTCAAGACATGGACGAGACACAGGGGCTTCTTGCCCCAGCCGGCCGCGACCCTGGCGCGCACCGCCCGCCGCACCGCCTCGGCGACCGAGTCCGGATCGCGCCGACGCGGGCGCGGCAGATGCTCGACGGTCTTGGTTACCGTCTGCTCGACCATTCCGGCGAACGACCGCCCGCCGGCATCGGTCTCCGGAACGCCGATCAGTTCCACCTCGGGATCGGCAACCAGGAGGCCGGTTTCGTCGAGTGCGAGCGCGACCGAGATGACGCCGACGAAGCCGAGCCGGCGGCGGTCCGGGACGGTGCGGCCCTCCGACGGCACGATCAAGCCGCCATCCTTATAGAGCCGCCCCTGCGGCACCTCGTCGACAATGCCGGCCGGGTCGGGTGCGAGCCGCACGAGGTCGCCGTTGCGGCACTGGACCACCTCCGCCACCCCCACTTTGCGCGCGAGCCTCGCATGCTCGGCAAGATGCAAGGCCTCGCCGTGAACCGGAACCACGATGCGCGGACGCACCCAGGACAACAGCTCGACCATCTCCTCGCGACGCGGATGTCCGGAAACGTGGACGAAGTGATTGCGCTCGGTGATGATCTCCACGCCCTGATCGACCAGCCCGTTGATGACCCGGTTCACCGCCTTCTCATTGCCGGGAATGGTGCGCGAGGAGAAAATCACGCGGTCGCCCTTGGCGAGCCCGACCTCCGGATGATTGTCCTCGGCGATGCGCGCCAGCGCGGCCCGCGGCTCGCCCTGGCTCCCGGTGCATAGCGCGACCACCTCTTCGCGCGGCAGATAGCTGAAGCTATCGGCGCCGCGGAACGGCGGGATACCGTCGAGATAGCCGGTCTCGCGCGCAACCTGGATGACCCGCTCCATGGCCCGGCCGATGACCACCACCTCACGGCCACAGGCGCGGGCGGCTTCAGCGACGCTGCGGATGCGCGCGACATGCGAGGCAAACGTCGTGACCGCCACGCGCCGTGGCGCCGACGCGATCAGCTCGGCAAGCGTCTTGGCAACATCCCGCTCCGAGCGCGAGCGGCCTTCACGAATGGCGTTGGTGGAATCGCCGATCAGCGCCAGGCACCCTTCCCGCCCCAGCGCCTTGAAGCTCGCCTCGTCGGTGGGCGCCCCGATCACCGGGGTCGGATCCAGCTTCCAGTCGCCGGTATGCAGGATCGTCCCGGCCGGCGTGCGGATGATCAGCGCGTTCGACTCCGGGATCGAATGGGCGACGGTCACGTATTGTACGTCGAACGGACCGAGCGACAGCCGCCCGCCGAGCGGCACGACATTGAGCTGCATGTCCGGCGCTCCCGGCTCGGACGACCGTTTGGCCTCGAACAGTGCCGCGGTGAACGGCGTTGCATAGACCGGGACGCGCAGTTGCGGCCACAGGTCCATGAGCGCGCCGAAATGGTCCTCATGCGCATGGGTCAGCACGATGGCGTGCAGATCGCGCCTTTGCCCCACGAGAAACCTGATGTCGGGCAAGACAAGGTCGATGCCGGGCAGGTCGTCGCCCGCAAAGGTGACGCCGAGATCGACCGCGATCCAAGCCCGCTTGTGCGGCGGCCCAAACCCATAGAGCGAGACATTCATGCCGATCTCGCCGGCGCCGCCGAGCGGCGCGAAGACGAGTTCCTCGGCCCTTCCGCTCATGCCGGCCGCCGGCTTGCATCGACGCCGGATGCAGCGTCGGCATCGGGCGCAGCATCGACGCCGGCCGTAGCATCGACGCCGGCCGTAGCATCGACGCCGGCCGTAGCATCGACGCCCGACGATGCGAGCGGAAACACATCGCCCGCAGTGATGACGCGCCGCGCCCCACCGGCCTCGGTCAGCACCAGGTTTCCGCCCTCATCGATCGTCTCGAAGGCGCCGATCACGTCGCCTTCAGCCAGGCGAACGCGCAGGCCCGCACCCGGCGCCGGCCCGCGCGCGAGCCAGGCCTCGCGGATGGCGGCGAACCGCGTCCCACCGCACCACAGCGCGAGCCGCTCCGCCATCCGGCGCGACAGCGCCGCAAGCATGTCCGCGGCCGTCACGTCAGCGCCCTGGGCCGCAAGGTCGGTGGCGGGATAGGCAACGTCATCGGGATGGTGACGGCAGTTGATCCCGATCCCGATCGCCAAGATCAACGGCGCCGTCCCCTCCCCTTCGATCAGGATGCCGGCCAGCTTGCGGCCGTCGCATGTTATGTCGTTCGGCCATTTCAGCGCGAGCGGCGCAGCAAGCGCGGGCGCCACATCGCTCACCGCATCGTGCACCGCTAGAGCGGCGACGAAGGAGCACTGGGCGATGTGCTTTTGTGGCGCCGGATCGGAGAGAAGGAGGCTCGCATGGAGGTTTCCCGGCGGCGAGACCCAAACGCGCCCGCGCCGTCCTCGGCCGGCGGTCTGGGTCTGCGCCGTCACCCAAAGCGGACCATGCTCGCCCGCCGCGCCATAGCGCAGCGCCTGCGCGTTGGTCGAGTCGACCTCATCAAGCGCGATGAGCCCGACGCCCGCCGCGCTCGCCGTAGGATCGAGTTTCATCACAATTGCGGTTTTCTCGCTCCCCCTGCGAAGGAAAAGGTTTCGGGCGGGGATTGTTCCCGATCATAATCAGTGACGTTCTTTTAACAGGACCCTGGATCACCTCTACCCGCTTGCGGGGAGGGGTATTTTCACCGCATTACGCATCGCAAAGATTGCCGCTGTCGTTATGCCGACCAATCCGATGGCGTGTACGTTGCCTTCTCCCCGCCGGCGGGGAGAAGGTGGCGAGCGGCTCTTGCCGCGAGCCGGATGAGGGGCTCTTTTCTTTCACGTAGGCTGCTCGCCCCTCACCCGCCGCGCTACGCGCGTCGACCTCTCCCCGCTTGCGGGGAGAGGTATTTTCACCGCATTACGCATCGCAAAGATTGCCGCTGTCGTTATGCCGACCAATCCAATGGCGCGTACGTTGCCCTCTCCCCGCTTGCGGGGAGAGGTAACACTCGGCGGGCCGATGAGACAAAGCGCGATTGCTTAAGGTCGAATCGGCCGCGCTCTCTTTCGCTTTGTTTGTCGCATGATCTTGCACGAAAAGCCTGCCAACTGTTCGCGATCACACTTTAATACAGGGATTTCGCGGCCGCTGCCGCCGCATCCACCAGCGGCGCCGGATAAACGAAGAACAGAAGCACGAACAGCCCGGTCACAGTGAGCACCGCGCTGAGCTCGAAGCGCATCGGCGCCAATGCCGGCGCCGGCTCGTCGAAATACATCGTCTTGATGATGAGGAGATAATAGTAGGCGCCTACGACGCTTGTCAGCACGCCGATGACGGCGAGCGTGTAGAGCCCGGCATTCACCGCGGCAAGGAAGACATAGAACTTTGCGAAGAACCCGGCGAGCGGCGGAATGCCGGCGAGCGAGAACAGCATCATCGCAAGGAAGAAGGCCATGCCCGGCTTGGAGCGGGCGAGCCCGGCCAGATCCTTGATCTCCTCGACCGGGCCGTCGTCGCGGCGCATGGCGATGATGCAGGCAAACGTGCCGAGCGTCATCGCGAGATAGATCGTCATATAGACGATCACGCCCTGCACGCCTTCGGTCGTGCCGGCCGCAAGCCCGATCAGGGCAAAACCCATATGGCCGATCGAGGAGTAGGCCATCAGCCGCTTGATATTGTGCTGGCCGATGGCAGCGAAGGAGCCGAGCGCCATGGACGCGATGGCCACGAACACCACGATCTGTTGCCATTGCGGAACGATGGTCGGGAAGGCGGTGACCGAGACGCGCACGAACACCGCGATCGCGGCGACCTTCGGCGCGGCGGCGAAGAAGGCAGTGACCGGCGTCGGCGCGCCCTCATAGACGTCCGGCGTCCACATATGGAACGGCACCGCCGAGACCTTGAAACACAGGCCGGCGAACAGAAAGACGAGGCCGAAGGTGAGCGGCAGCCCGCCCTCGCTCGCCGCCGCGGCAATGCCGGCAAAGCTCACAGTGCCGGTTGCCCCGTAGATCAACGAGGCGCCATAGAGCAGCATGCCCGAGGAGAGCGCGCCGAGCACAAAGTATTTCAATCCGGCTTCGGTCGAGCGCACGCGGTCGCGGTCGATCGCGGCGACCACATAGAGCGACAGGCTCATCAGCTCGAAGCCGAGATAGAGCGCGATCAGATCGGCGGCCGAGATCAGCATCAGCATGCCGGTGGTCGCGAGCACGATCAGGACCGGGTACTCGAAGCGCCGCCGCTCCGGCTCACCCATGAACTCGCTGGAAAGGATGATTGCCGTAGCCGATCCGATCAGCGCAAGCACCTTGAAGAAGCGCGCATAGTCGTCGACGACGAAACTGCCGCCGAAGGTCGTGGCGGTGCCCGGCGGCATCATCGCGATCAGCACGCCGGCGGCAGCGAGAAGAACGACGGCCAAGCCGCTGATGAATCCGGTCGCCCCGTTGCCGCGAAAGGCCCCGACCATCAAGAGGAACAAGGCGCCCACCGCCAGGACGATCTCCGGAAGGGCGGGAGCAAGATCGGGAACTTCGACGGCTGGGTTCATGATTGCGTTATGGCGGCGTGGGTTTGTCTACTGGCCGAGCATGGCGGCTTTCGCGGCTTGGAGCGGGCCGCCATATTCGGACACCAAGCCGGCGATCGAAACCGCCGACATGTCGAGCACCGGCTTCGGATAAACTCCGAACAGAACAGCGAGGACGAGGAGCGGAGTAAAGATGACGATCTCGCGCCGCTCGACGTCGCCGATCGCCGCGAGCGACGGCTTCTCCAGCGGCCCGAACACGACCTTGCGGTAGAGCCACAAGGCGTAGGCGGCCGATAGAATAATGCCGAGGGTCGCGCACACCGCAACCAGCGTGTTCACCTTGAATGCGCCGAGCAATGTCAGGAACTCGCCGATGAATCCCGACGTGCCGGGCAATCCGACATTGGCCATGGTGAACACCATGAAGATCGCGGCGAACATCGGCATGCGATTGACGAGCCCGCCATAGGCGGCGATCTGGCGCGTATGCATGCGGTCGTAGACGACGCCGACGCATAAGAACAACGCGCCCGAAATGATGCCGTGCGAGATCATCTGGAACACGGCGCCGGCGATGCCCTGCTGATTCCCGGCGAATATGCCCATGGTCACGAACCCCATATGGGCGACCGAGGAATAGGCGATCAGCTTCTTGATGTCCTCCTGCACCAGCGCGACCAGCGAGGTGTAGACAATCGCGATCACCGAGAGCGTGAAGATAAGCGGCGCGAAATCGACGGAGGCATCCGGGAACATCGGCAGCGAGAACCGCAGGAAGCCGTAACCACCCATCTTCAACAGGATGGCGGCGAGGATGACCGACCCCGCCGTCGGCGCTTCGACATGGGCATCGGGCAGCCAGGTGTGCACCGGCCACATCGGCATCTTCACTGCAAAGGACGCAAAGAAGGCGAGCCACGCCCAGGTCTGCAGGCTGCGCGGGAAGTCGTGCTCCAGCAGCACCCGTATGTCGGTCGTGCCGGCCTCGCCATACATCGCGATGATCGCGAGCAGCATCAGCACCGAGCCGAGCAGGGTATAGAGAAAAAACTTGAAGCTCGCATAGACCCGGCGCGGACCGCCCCATACGCCGATGATCAGGAACATCGGGATCAGGCCGCCCTCGAAGAACAGATAGAACACGACAATGTCGAGCGCCGCGAAGGTGCCGACCATCATCGTCTCGAGGACGAGGAAGGCGATCATATATTCCTTCACCCGCCACTGGATCGATTTCCAGCTCGCGAGGATGCACAGCGGCATCAACGCCGTGGTGAGGATCACGAAGGGCAGCGAAATGCCGTCGACGCCGACCTGATAGTTGATCGTGCCGGCGAGCCAGGGCCGCTTTTCGACGAACTGGAATTCCGGCGAAGACGGATCGAACTCCCAGACGAGGACGAGCGAGACCGCGAAGGTGACGAGCGTCGTCCACAGCGCGACCCAGCGCGCATTGCGCTTGACCGCTTCGGTCTCGGTGCGCAGCGCCGCGATGAACACCGCGCCCACCAGCGGCAGGAAGATGGCAACGGAGAGGACCGGCCAGTTCGCCATCACCACCCCCCGTCCGCAAACATGAACCACGTCACGAAGGCCGCAACGCCGATCAGCATCGCGAAGGCATAGTGGTAGAGATAGCCGGTCTGCAGCCGCACGACATTGCGCGTGACATCGAGCACGCGGGCGGAAACGCCGTCCGGACCGAGCCCGTCGATGACCCGGCCGTCACCGCCCTTCCACAGCAGCCGCCCGAGCCACAGCGTCGGCCGCACGAAGATCAGGTCGTACAGTTCGTCGAAATACCACTTGTTGAGCAGGAACAGGTAGAGCGGTTGGAAACGCCGCGCGAGCACGGCCGGCAGGTCGGGTCGGCGGATATAGAAGAACCAGGCGAGCGCGAACCCGACGACCATCATCACCGTCGGCAGTATCACGATGGAGAAGGCGATGTGGTGCATCTCCTTGATGATGTCGGTGATGACGACCGAGCCGCGGAAGAACTCCTTGGGCGCATACCCGGCGAATACATCGTAGAACGGCAGCCCCGATAGGATCGCCCCGGCGCCGAGCACACCGAGCGGGATCAGCATTGTCGGCGGACTCTCATGGGCCGCTTCGTAATGCTGCACGTCGTGCGGGCGGCCATGGAAGGTCATGAAGATCAGGCGCCATGAATAGAGCGCCGTGAGCGCGGCGGCTAGAAGCGTCGTGATATAGCCGTAGAAGGCCATCGGATTGTGGCCGACGAACGCGGCTTCGATGACCGCATCCTTGGAGAAATAGCCGGCGGTGAGCGGAAATCCGGTGAGCGCCAGCGTTCCCACGATCATCATCCAATAGGTGAACGGGATCCGGTTCTTGAGCCCGCCCATGTGGCGCATGTCCTGCTCGTGATGCATGGCGACGATGACCGAGCCCGAGCCCAGGAACAGCAGCGCCTTGAAGAAGGCATGCGTGAACAGATGATACATGCCGACCGAATAGGCGCCGACGCCCATGGCAACGAACATGTAGCCGAGCTGCGAGCAGGTCGAATAGGCGACGACGCGCTTGATGTCGTTCTGCACGAGGCCGATCGTGGCGGCGAACAGCGCGGTGGTCCCGCCGACAAAGGTCACGACAGTCTGCGCGACCGGCGCCAGCTCGAACAGCGGCGACAGCCGCGCGACCATGAACACGCCCGCGGTCACCATGGTTGCGGCATGGATCAGCGCCGACACCGGGGTCGGGCCTTCCATCGCGTCGGGCAACCAGGTGTGGAGCAGGAACTGAGCCGACTTGCCCATCGCGCCCATGAACAGCAAAAGGCAGATCACCGTCAGCGCGTCGAGCTCATAGCCGAGGAACGGAATGGTCTTGTCGGTGAGAGCTGGCGCCTGCGCGAAGATCGTATCGAAATCGACCGAGCCGGTGATAAAGAACACGGCGAAAATGCCGAGGGCGAAGCCGAAATCGCCCACCCGGTTGACGACGAAGGCCTTGATCGCCGCCGCATTGGCCTCCGGCTTCTTGAACCAGAAGCCGATCAGGAGATAGCTCGCGAGCCCCACACCCTCCCAGCCGAAGAAGAGCTGCACGAGGTCATTCGCCGTCACCAGCACCAGCATGGCGAAGGTGAAGAACGACAGATAGGCGAAGAAGCGTGGCCGGTTGGGATCGTCGGCCATATAGCCCATCGAATAAAGATGCACGACCGCCGACACGGTCGTCACCACGACCAGCATCACCGCCGTCAGCGTGTCGATGCGCAGCGTCCAGCTCACCATCAGGTCGCCGGAGATGATCAGCGGCGCGACGATCTCGCGTACGTCCTCATCGCCGAAGCCGATCTGGGCAAATGCGATCCACGACAGGACCATCGAAACGAACAGGAAGGCGGTGGTGACGACCTCCGCGAGGCGCGAGCCGGCAGCCGGCGGTTCGGCACCATGCCCGTGGTCATGCGACCCATGCCCCCCGTCATGCGAGGCATGGCCGGCTGCAGCGTCGCCATGGGGCGCGTGAGCCGTGTGCGGATCATGTTCCGCAGTCGGCGCATGGGCGTGCTCGAAGTCGCTAATTGGCGGATAGTAACCGGGAAAACGCGCGCGCGCGCCGAGAAGCGCGATCGCCCCCGCGATGAAGAAGCCCAGAAGCGGCAGTAAGACGATGGCCTGATACATCGCGCGCCGTCAGCCCTTCATGAGGTTGATGTCCTCGACCGCGATCGAGCCGCGATTGCGGAAGAACACGACAAGGATGGCGAGCCCGATGGCCGCCTCGGCCGCCGCCACCGTAAGGACGATCAGCGCGAACACCTGTCCGACAAGGTCGCCGAGATGGGTCGAGAACGCGACCAGATTGATGTTGACCGCAAGCAGAATCAACTCGATCGACATCAAGATGACGATGACGTTCTTGCGGTTGAGGAAGATGCCGAAAATGCCAAGCGTGAACAGAATTGCCGCAACAGACAGATAATGGCCGAGCCCGATCGTCATTCCCCCCATTCCCCCCGAGACCTAGAGACCCTGGCCGGGCCGTACATCATGCATTTCAATGATGGCGGCCTTCTTGCGCGCGAGCTGATCGGAGATGTTCTGCCGCTTGACCGCGGGCTTGTGCCTGAGCGTGAGCACGATTGCGCCGATCATCGCGACCAGCAGCACGAGGCCCGAGGCCTGGAAGAAGTAGACATAGCGCGTGTAGAGGACGAGGCCGAGCGCCTCGGTATTGGTCACCGTCTCCGCGGGCGGGATCGGCAGCACGACAGTTCGTACAATGCCGGGGCCGATCGCCCAGGCGCCGACAACCAACAGGAGCTCGCATAACAGCACGATGCCGACCAACGCCCCGACGGGAAGGTAGTTCATAAAACCCTGGCGCAATTCGGCGAAGTCGACATCGAGCATCATCACGACGAACAGGAACAGCACCGCGACCGCGCCGACATAAACGACGACCAGGATCAGCGCCAGGAACTCGGCCCCCATCAGGATGAACAGGCCCGCGGCGTTGACGAAAGCGAGAATGAGAAACAGCACCGAGTGCACGGGATTACGTGAGGCAATCACCATCACCGCCGAGGCGATGCAGATGCCGGAGAACAGGTAGAAGAACGCCGCGGCGATCATGCGCGCCCCCTCTCAAGGAGAGGTGCCGTGTGCATCCGGCACAATCTCATCGCACAATCCGCCATCGATTATTCCCAAACGTTCCTAGCTTCTGTTCCCAAACGTTCCTGGCTTCGCCTTGAATCAATCGCGCCCTTTTTCTTCTATCTTGTCGCATGATCTTGTCCGAAAAGTCTGCAACTTTTCGGGATCATGCTGCTCTTTGTCTTGTCGCATGACCTTGTCCGAAAAGTCTGCCAACTTTTCGGGATCATGCTTGAGAAGCGCGATCCATTCAGCTTGAATCGATCGCGCTCCGTTTCTCTTTGTTTTGTCGCATGATCTTGTCCGAAAAATCTGCCAACTTTTCGGGATCATGCTCTAGCTCATTCGTTTCTTGTGCGGCGGCACCAACACGATGAGGCGGGCTCAAGCATCGGTGCCGCACCACTAGCGGTACGGCGCATCGAGCGCGATCGCCTGGGCGATCTCGGGCTCCCAGCGGTCGCCATTGGCGAGCAATTTGTCCTTGTCGTAGTAAAGCTCCTCGCGCGTTTCCGTCGCGAACTCGAAATTCGGTCCCTCGACAATGGCATCGACCGGGCATGCCTCCTGGCAATAGCCGCAATAGATGCACTTGACCATGTCGATGTCATAGCGCGTGGTGCGGCGCGTGCCGTCATTGCGGCGTGGCCCGGCCTCGATGGTGATCGCCTGCGCCGGACAGATCGCCTCGCACAGCTTGCAGGCGATGCAGCGCTCCTCCCCATTGGGATAGCGGCGCAGCGCGTGCTCGCCGCGGAAGCGCGGCGAGAGCGGGTTCTTCTCGAACGGGTAATTGACGGTCGGCTTCGGCGCGAAGAAATAGCGCATCGACAGGACGAACGCCTGCACGAACTCCGCCAGGAAAACCGACCGTGCCGCCTGATCGAGCCTCATCGCAACATCCTCATTTCGGCGCCAGCCCACCATAGTGCAGAACGCCTGCGACGATCACCACCATCAAGAGCGAGATCGGCAGGAAGACCTTCCAGCCCAGCCGCATGAGCTGGTCATAGCGATAGCGCGGGACGAACGCCTTCACCATGGCGAACATGTAGAAGACGAACAACGCCTTGAGCGTGAACCACACGACGCCCGGCACCCAGGTGAAGGGAGCGACCGGCACCGGCGGCAACCAGCCGCCGAGAAACAGGATCGTGCACAGCGCGCACATGATCGAGATCGCCACATACTCGCCGAGCATGAACAGCACATAGGGCGTCGAGCCGTATTCCACCATGAAACCGGCAACGAGTTCGGACTCGGCCTCGACGAGGTCGAAGGGCGGCCGGTTGGTCTCCGCCAGCGCCGAGATGAAGAAGATGACGAACATCGGCAGCAGCGGCAGCCAGAACCAGCCGAACAGGCCCCAGCCGGTGTCCTGCGCCCTGACGATCTCGGTGAGATTGAGCGAGCCGACGCACAGCAGCACCGTGATGATGACGAAACCGATCGAGACCTCGTAGGACACCATCTGTGCGGCCGAGCGCAGCGCGGCGAGGAAGGCGTATTTCGAGTTCGACGCCCAGCCCGCGATGATGATGCCGTAGACGCCGAGCGAGGAGATCGCGAAGACGTAGAGGATGCCGACATTGATATCGGCGATGACCCAACCATCGGCCACCGGAATCACCGCCCAGCCCGCGAGCGCGAGCAAACAGGTGACGATGGGCGCGAGAATGAACAGGCCGCGATTGGCCCCGTCGGGAATCGTCGGTTCCTTCAGCACGAATTTGAGCATATCGGCGAAGGATTGCAGCAGCCCGAAGGGACCGACGACATTGGGGCCGCGCCGGATCTGCACCGCAGCCCAAATCTTGCGGTCCGCATAGAGCACGTAAGCGATCACGACCAGCAGGACCGCGAGCAGCAAGAAGCTCTGGAGCACAATGATCAGGAGCGGCCACAGATAGCTGCCCCACAATTCGGCGAGCGTCATGCCCCTCACTCCGCGGCGTGCATCGCCATCCCGCCGGCGGCAAGCGCCGAGCACTCAGCCATCACCGCGGAGGCGCGTGCAATCGGGTTGGTCAGATAGAAATCCTGCACGGCCGCGGCGAACGGCATGCTCTCCGCCGACCCGCCACGTTCCGCGAGCTTGCGAACGTTGCTCGGATCGCCGGGTGCGATGGCGTCGCGATGCCCGAGATGGGGGTGCGCCTTGATCATTGCGGCGCGCAACTGGGCCAGCGAATCATACGGTAGGCGCTTTCCGAGGACGTCGGACAAAGCACGCAGCACGGCCCAGTCCTCGCGCGCCTCGCCGGGCGGGAAAGCCGCCCGTTCGCCGATCTGAACCCGCCCCTCGGTGTTCACGTAAGTGCCCATCTTCTCCGTGTATGTGGCTGCAGGCAGGATGACGTCGGCACGATGCGCACCGCGGTCGCCATGCGAGCCGATATAGACGACGAACGCGCCGGGCGCGATCTCGATCTCATCGGCGCCGAGCAGAAAAAGGGCGTCGAGCGTACCGAAGGCCGCCATCTGATCCGCCCCGAGGCCGCCGTCGGCGGGCACAAAGCCGATATCGAGACCGCCGACGCGCGAGGCCGCGGCGTGCAGCACGGCAAAGCCGTTCCAGCCGCTTTTGACGGCGCCGAGCTTGATCGCAGCCCGTGCCGCGAGCGAGCCGATCGCCGCGCCGTCCGGCCGGGCCAGCGCACCGGCTCCGAGCAGGACCATGGGACGCGTGGCGCGCTTCATCTGGTCGGCGAAATCGAGCCGGCCGGCCGCAAGCTCGCCGAGCGTATCCGGGCCGGCGCCGAGATAATGATAGGGATAGGTGAGATCGACCCGTTCGCCGATCAGTCCGACTGCCATCGGCCCGGCGCGCCAGCGCTTGCGGATGCGGGCATTGAGCACGGCCGCCTCGCGGCGCGGGTTAGAGCCGACGATGAGCAGCGCGTCGGCCTGCTCGATCCCGGCAATGGTCGGATTGAAGAGATAGGAGGCGCGGCCCCAGGCCGGATCGAGCGCCGAGCCGTCCTGCCGGCAGTCCATGTTCTTGCTGCCGAGCCGCGTGAGCAGATCCTTGAGGGCGAACATCTCCTCGACCGCGGCGAGGTCGCCGGCGATCGCGCCGATACGGGCCGCGTTCAATCCCTTAAGCTTCGCCGCAATGGCGGCGAATGCCTCGCTCCAGGAGGCCTGGCGCAGCCTGCCGCCCTCGCGCACATAGGGCCGGTCGAGCCGCTGCACGCGAAACCCGTCGACGACATGCCGCGTCTTGTCGGAGATCCACTCCTCGTTCACGTCCTCATTGAGGCGCGGCAGGATACGCATCACCTCGCGGCCGCGCGTATCGACCCTTATGGCGGAGCCGACGGCGTCCATCACGTCGACCGACTCGGTCTTGACGAGCTCCCATGGCCGCGCCGCGAAGGCATAAGGCTTGGAGGTCAGCGCACCGACCGGACAGAGATCGACGACATTGCCCTGCAGCTCCGAACGCATTGCGTGTTCGAGATAGGTGGTGATCTCCATATCCTCGCCGCGCCCAGTCGCGCCCAGTTCCGGCACGCCGGCGACCTCGGTCGCGAAGCGCACGCAGCGGGTGCACTGGATGCAGCGGTTCATCGAGGTCTTGACCAGGGCGCCGAGATACTTGTCCTCGACCGCGCGCTTGTTCTCCTTGAAGCGGCTGGAATCGACCCCATAGGCCATCGCCTGGTCCTGCAGGTCGCATTCGCCGCCCTGGTCGCATATCGGACAATCGAGCGGGTGATTGATGAGCAGGAACTCCATCACCCCTTCGCGCGCCTTCTTGACCATCGGCGAGCGGGTTCTCACTTGCGGCGGCTCGCCCTTGGGGCCCGGCCGGCAGTCGCTCACCGCCCAGGCGCAGCTCGCGACCGGCTTGGGCGCGCCGACCAGTTCGACCAGGCACATGCGGCAATTACCGGCGATCGACAGACGGTTATGGTAACAAAAGCGCGGAATCTCCGCCCCCGCCTCTTCGCACGCCTGCAACAGCGTGGATCCGGGATGGACCTCGATCTCCTTGCCGTCGATGATGAGCTTGGTCACGCCGGCTCCTTGGGGTTCAGAAGCTGTTCCAGCTTTTTGAACAGGTCGTCGATTCGCGCCTCCTGCTCCGACTGCCGGAACTGCGTTTCAGACGACTGTCCCAACGCGTAGCGCACGATCTTCGTCAAGTCGTCTAAACGCTTTTCCATATGCTCGAAGCGGCGCGTATGGTCGGACAGGGTCTGCGTATGCTCGTCCTGTTTCGCCCGAATCTCACGGACCAGAACCAGGGTCATGTTTTCGGGTTCCTGCGCCATCGGCGTTTTCCGTCTAAGCATCCGAGAGTCGGCGCTCAACGCGCTCGACCCGACCATCTAACCGGTCGATCCGGCTATTCACGCCCGCAAAACTGTCCAAGACCGCCGTCATCCGGACCTTCAGATCCTGAATGTCCTGAGCCATGCGCTCCGTCCGCTCGTCGATGCGCCGCAGCAGCATCAGCATGAGGTTGTCGGGTTCGCCGGCCACGAGATGCGCTCCCTACTCCGCCGCCTCGGCGACCTTCGGATCGAGCACGCCGTCATTATCGGGATGGGCGGCATATTCGTCGATGCGGCGTTCGATCTCGCCGCGGAAATGGGCGATCAGCCCCTGGACCGGCCAGGCCGCGGCATCGCCGAGCGCGCAGATCGTGTGCCCTTCGATCTGCGTGGTGACATCGAGCAGCATGTCGATCTCGCGTTTGTGGGCGCGCCCTTCAGCCATGCGGGTGAGGACGCGCCACATCCACCCCGTCCCCTCGCGACAGGGCGTGCACTGGCCGCAGCTCTCGTGCTTGTAGAAATAGGAGATGCGGGCGATCGCGCGCACAATGTCGGTCGACTTGTCCATCACGATCACGGCGGCGGTGCCGAGGCCGGATTTGAGCTTGGCGAGCGAATCGAAATCCATCGAGAGGAAATTGCACTGCGAGGCCGGCAGGCAGCGCACCGAAGAGCCGCCGGGGATCACCGCGAGCAGGTTGTTCCAGCCGCCGCGCACGCCGCCGGCATGGACCTCGAGCAGTTCGCGAAGCGAAATGCCCATCGCCTCTTCGACATTGCACGGCCGATTCACATGCCCGGAAATGCAGAACACCTTGGTGCCGGTATTGTTGGGCTTGCCGATCGAGGCAAACCAGGCCCCGCCGCGCCGCATGATGTCGGGCACTGCGGCAATGCTCTCGACATTGTTGACCGTGGTCGGGCAGCCATAGAGGCCGACATTCGCCGGAAACGGCGGCTTTAGTCGCGGCATGCCCTTCTTGCCTTCGAGGCTTTCGAGCAGCGCGGTCTCCTCGCCGCAGATATAGGCGCCGGCGCCGTGGTGGACGAAGAGATCGAAATCCCAGCCATTGATGTTGTTCTTGCCGATGAGCCTTGCGTCATAGGCCTCGTCGATCGCCGCCTGCAGCCGCTCGCGCTCACGCACGAACTCGCCGCGGATATAGATGTAGCCGGTATGCGCCCCCATGCCGACGCCGGCGATCAACGACCCTTCGATCAAGAGATGCGGGTCGTGGCGCATAATGTCCCGATCCTTGCAGGTGCCAGGCTCGGATTCGTCGGCATTGACGACAAGGTAATTCGGCCGACCGTCCGACTGCTTCGGCATGAAGGACCACTTCACGCCGGTCGGGAACCCGGCGCCGCCGCGTCCGCGCAGGCCCGAGGCCTTGACCTCGTTGACGATCGCCTCGCGCCCGCGCGCCACGATCGCCTTGGTGCCGTCCCATGCGCCCCGCGCGCGCGCGCCGGCGAGCCGCCAGTCGTGGAGGCCGTAAAGATTGGTGAAGATGCGGTCGCGATCGTGGAGCATTAGTCTCAACCGGTGCTGGAGCCTTTGTCGGCATCGGCCGGGGTCGGCTTGGGCGCACCGTCGGCGAGCACCGGCTCCTGCTGCTCTCCCCCCCATTTCCGCTCGAAGATGGACGGGTCGGTCAGCGTCGTCGGCACGCCTGCGGGCGCTGAGAAATGGCGATCGGTCTGCGGCCCCGGCCGCACCGGCCGTCCCGCCGCAAGTTCTTCCAATATATGGGCGAAAATTTCCGGCGTGAGGTCCTCATAGGTATCGTAATTGATCTGGACCATCGGCGCATTGACACAGGCGCCCAGGCACTCGACCTCGATCCAGGAGAATGTCCCGTCGCTCGTGACGTGGTGCTCCGCACCGATCCTCTCGCGACAAACTTTTTTGAGGTCTTCGGCGCCACGCAGCATGCAGGGCGTCGTCCCACACAACTGGACGTGATGGCGGCCAACCGGCTCCAGATTGAACATGGTGTAGAAGGCCGCGACTTCCTCTGTATCCGTTCACCCTGAACCGGGACGAATACCGCTTCCTGTCCACGGTGCAGCACATGGCCGACCGGTCCCGGATGGATATCGTGGTCGACAGG
>JANQIP010000080.1 GCA_028282095.1 Xanthobacteraceae bacterium
CGCTGCAGGAATCGTTCGAGGATCTCAAGAAGGTCGAGTTGCTGGACGAACGCGACCAGATGCGCGAGCGCGCCGTTGAAGACATGCGCGAGCAGACCGAACTCGACGCGATCGGTGCCTTGCGAAGCCGCAGCGCCGTCATGTGAGCGGCGAGCGATTCGTCTGCTTATGAAGTCAGCACTATTCCGCGATTCACTCGGATTGAATCAATCGCGCTCTTTTTCGCTCTGTTTTCTCGCATGACCTTGTCCGAAAAACCTGTCGGTTTTTCGGGATCTTGCTCGGAGCGCGATTACCTTTAGAGATGCCGACCGTGTAGGGTGGGCAAAGGCGCGCAAGGCGCGCCGTGCCCACGCAATTGAGGCCGCGGAATAGAATTGGTGGGCATGCTTTGCATGCCCACCCTACGATCTCTTGAGAAAGACTCATCCCGAGAAGGCCGCAAAGCGGCCGTCTCAATGAAACGGCCGCGGACTGCGTGATCCGAAAATCTGCCAGTTTTTCGGGATCATGCTTGCTTCTCTGCAAGAATTCGGGAGCGAGTTCCATTTCGGTGGAAATGGAACTCGTTTCTTTCTCCTCCGATGGGTCGTGTTTTCTTGGTGGCGAACCGATTCCGGGCGCCGTTTCTTTTAGGACGGCGTATTAATCGCCCATGTTTCGACCAAGTTTGCGTGTCAAAGGCCGCGAAGTCGCAAATATCATGCCTGAACCGCTTGTCTTGGAGCGAACCCATGACCAGGAATACATGCGTGATTCGCGCGGTTTGCTGCGCGCTTGCGGGATTGCTGCTTGCGCCGTCTGCCGCACTCGCCGCCGATCCGACCGGCGAATGGTGGGTCGAGGGCCATGTCGGGCGCGTCCGCATCGAGAGCTGCGACAATCGGATGTGGGGCCTGATCTCGTGGGAGAAGGAATCGGGCGCCGTCGATTACAACAATCCCGATCCGTCAAAGCGCAATCGCCCCACACTCGGCTTGCCGATCCTGCTCGGAATGAAACAGACGGCCCAGAACCGGTGGGACGGGCCGGTCTACAATGTCCAAAATGGAAAGATCTATAACGTCAATATCAGCCTCCTGAGTGCCGACCGCCTGCGGCTTCAGGGTTGTCTGCTCGGGATTTTCTGCGGCGGCCAGGTCTGGGAACGTGCGCCGGTCGGCCCGAAGGCCAATGCCGCGGCGGAAGCGGCCGCACCGAGGCGCGCCCAGGCCCAGACCCAAGCCCAGGCCGCCTATGCCGGCCAATTCCGCGGCGCTGGCCAGCAGTTCCGTGGAACCGGCGGCCCGCCGAAGGCCGCGCCGTTCGAATCGGCAAAGGACGTCTGCAATGCCGTCGCGGCGGCCAACGGGTCCTGAGAACCGGCTTATCGCCCGACGGATTAGCACAACCCTGTGTTCGACGGCAGCCGACGGGGCCGGCATTGCGGCGGCGCCCGGTAATTGCCATGATCACAGAGCGGTCGAGAGGAAAAAGACCTGCGCGCGCGGGCGCGCCGGAGCATGATCCCGAAAAGTTGGCAGACTTTTCGGACAAGATCATGCGACCAAACAGAGAAAACGAGCGCGTTTGATTCAACCTGAAGCAATCGCGCTTCTCAAGCATGATCCCGAAAAACTGGCAGACTTTTCGGACAAGATCATGCGACCAAACAAAGAAAACGAGAGCGCGATCGATCCAAGGCGAAGCCATCGCGCTTTAGGGCAGGTGATGAACCAACAGGACGGCAGCGCAGAGGGCATCGGCTTCACGCTTGACGGACATGCGGTCGAGGCGGGGCCGGGCGAGACCATCTGGCAGGTGGCGGACCGGCTCGGCGTTGCGATCCCGCATTTGTGCCATTTGCCGGCACCCGGTTATCGCGCCGACGGCAATTGCCGCGCCTGCATGGTGGAGATCGACGGCGAGCGCGTGCTCGCGGCAAGCTGTATTCGCAAGCCGACTGCGGGAATGGAGGTCCGGACCGAAAGCCCGCGCGCCAAAGCCGCGCAGCGCATGGTGTTCGAGCTGTTGCTCGCCGACCAGCCGGCCCGCGACGGCGAGGCGCATGATCCGCAATCGCGCTTTTGGCACTGGGCGGACGGCGTCGGCATCGCGGGGAGCCGGTTCGCCGCGCGGGAAAGACCGGCGCCTGATCGCAGCCATCCGGCGATGGCGGTCAATCTGGATGCCTGCATCCATTGCAATCTGTGCGTCCGCGCCTGTCGCGAGGTGCAGGTCAACGACGTCATCGGCATGGCCGGACGCGGCCACGAAGAGATGATCGTGTTCGACTTCGACGATCCGATGGGCGGCTCGACCTGCGTCGCCTGCGGTGAGTGCGTACAGGCCTGCCCGACCGGCGCGCTGATGCCGGCCTTTCTGCTCGATGAGGCCAACCGGCGAATAGGCTATGCCGACCGCGAGGTCGACAGCGTGTGCCCCTATTGCGGGGTCGGCTGCCAGCTCACCTATCACCTCAAGGACGAGGCGTTGCTTTACGTTACCGGCCGGGACGGGCCGGCGAATGAAAACCGGCTCTGCGTCAAGGGCCGCTTCGGCTTCGACTATGTGCGCCATCCGCATCGGCTCACGCGGCCGCTGATCCGCAAAGAGGGCGTGACCAAGGGCGCAGACGACGTCGTCGATCCCGCCAATCCGTGGACGCATTTCCGCCCCGCCACCTGGGACGAGGCGCTGGACCGCGCCGCCGCCGGTTTCGCCCGGATCCGCAAGACCCAGGGCGACCGCGCCCTCGCCGGGTTCGGCTCGGCCAAATGCTCGAACGAGGAGGCCTATCTGTTCCAGAAGCTGGTGCGCACCGGGTTCGGCAACAACAATGTCGACCACTGCACGCGGCTTTGCCACGCCTCTTCGGTGGCCGCCTTGATGGAGGGGGTCGGCTCCGGCGCGGTGACCGCGACCTTCACCGAGTGCACGAAGTCCGACGTCATCATGGTGATCGGCGCCAACCCGAGCGAGAACCACCCGGTCGCCGCGACCTATTTCAAGCAGGCGGCCAAGCGCGGCGCCACCTTGATCGTGATGGATCCGCGCGGGCAGGCGCTCAAGCGGCACGCAACTCATATGCTGCAATTTTCCTTCGGCACCGACGTCGCGCTGCTGAACGCGCTGATCAATGTGATCATCACGGAGAAACTCTACGACGCGCAATATGTCGAGACCTTCACCGAGGGCTTTTCCGAGCTTGCCGCGCATGTGCGCCCGTTCACGCCGGAAGCGATGGCGCCGCTATGCGGCATCAATGCGCAAACGCTGCGCACCGTCGCGCGCGCTTATGCGCGCGCCCAGCGCGCCATCATCTTCTGGGGCATGGGCGTATCGCAGCACACCCACGGCACCGACAATGCGCGCTGCCTGATCGCGCTCGCCCTGATCTGCGGCCATGTCGGGCGCGCAGGGACCGGTCTGCATCCGCTGCGCGGGCAGAACAATGTGCAGGGCGCCTCCGACGCCGGTCTCATCCCGATGGTCTTCCCCGATTACAAGTCAGTCGAGGATCCCGACTGGCGCCGGCGCTTCGAGACCGCCTGGGACACGCGGCTCGATCCCAAAAACGGGCTGACCGTCGTCGAGATCACCCATGCGATCCACGCGGGCGACATCCGTGGCCTCTACATCATGGGCGAGAACCCGGCGATGTCGGATCCCGACCTCAACCATGCCCGGGCGGCGCTCGCAAAGCTCGACCACCTCGTGGTGCAGGACATCTTCCTTACCGAGACCGCGTTCCATGCCGACGTGGTGCTGCCCGCCTCCGCCTGGCCGGAGAAGGACGGGACCGTCACCAACACGAATCGCCAGGTGCAGATGGGCCGGCAGGCCCTGCCGCTGCCGGGCGAGGCGAAACCGGACTGGTGGATCGTCCAGGAAATTGCAAGGCGCCTGGGCCTGCCATGGTCTTATGCCCATCCGCGCGAGGTCTATGCCGAGATGGCAGCGTTGATGGGATCGCTCGACCATATCGGTTGGGACCGCGTTGCGCGCGAGAGCGCGGTGACCTATCCGACCGATGGGCCGGACCAGCCCGGCCATGCGGTCGTGTTCGGTGACCGTTTCCCGCGGCCGAACGGCCTTGCGCGGCTTGTTGCGGCGAAATTCGAGCCGCCCGACGAAGAGCCGGATTCGGCCTATCCCTTCGTGCTCACCACCGGGCGGCAGCTCGAGCACTGGCATACCGGGGCGATCAGCCGGCGTGCCACCTATCTCGAGGCGATCGAGCCTGGGCCGGTTGCGTGCCTCTCGCGCAGCGAGATTACGCGGCTCGGCCTTGCGCCGGGCGAGCGCATTCGTGTTGCCACCCGGCGTGGCGCGATCGAGCTCGCCGCTCGCCAGGACGATGCCGTCCCCGACGGCGTCGTGTTCATCCCCTTTGCCTATGTCGAGGCCGCCGCCAATCTCCTGACCAACCCCGCGCTCGATCCGTTCGGCAAAATCCCGGAGTTCAAGTATTGCGCGGCTAAAGTCGAGCGGGCGGATGCGCGTCCGAATTAGAGCAAGAGCTGCCTGCTGAGGTTTCGCCGCGCTCTTCACCATGAGGACGAGGAAAGCCTGCTCCGCCAACTCGGAAATCACCTCAGCATGTAGCGTGAGTTACACTTTTTAGATTAGTTCGGTGACGAACTATGCCGTAGCTTGAGGCTCTTATGTTACCTCTCCCCGCTTGCGGGGAGAGGTCGGATTTCGAAGCGCAGCGAGAAATCCGGGTGAGGGGCACTTTCGGCATGCGCGACCCAAATCCGCCCAGAACCGATTGCGGACGACGCCTCCGCCGCGGCTCCGCCGACGCCAAGACGAAACCCTGGCACTATATTCGGTCGCGGGGTTCGATCGATCGCGAACGCTTCGGTAGCGCCGCTCCCCCCTCACCCGCCGCGCTTCGCGCGTCGACCTCTCCCCGCAAGCGGGGATAGGTTATTCAGTTGTAGAGCGCGATTGCTTCGATCTGAATGAATCGCGCTCTAGCCGGAAGGGGCGTAACCCACCGCCAAGATTGAATCCTATCGCTGGCCATTCCCGCGGTGGGTTACGGCGCTGCGCGCCTACCCACGCTAAAAGCTGCACGCGGAACAGCCGACCGAAGGTCGGCGTCTCGAAGAATGCGTGTTGCGGCGGTTGGTGAACTCTGTCGGGCGAAATGGCCACCGGAGCCGCTCTATTGCGCGCCGCGCTCGCCTTCGCCCTTGCCGAGCAGCGGCGTGCCGACCGGACCGGCTTCCTGCGCCATCTGCAGGCAGGTGAGAATATCGACATAGCTCGGACTACCGCCCACCTGGGTCTCGGCCGCGCAGCGACTGCGGGCGGCGGCCGGGTATGACTGCCATTTGCCTTCGAGCGTTGCGCGCGCGGATTCCTCGTCGCGAATGCAATTCTCAGGACTCTGCGCGTCTGCTATCGGGACTTTGGCCACCGCCTTGCAGTTCGCCGCGACATCGAATTTAGGCAAGTCGTCAGCCACGGTCAGCACCAAGGATGCGCCGAGCGCCATCAGGACAACCGGACCCGGCATCGTTCCTTCTCCCTTGTCTCTGTGAGAGCATCTTGCAACGGCCGCATAGCGGGGCGGCCGGATTGCGCCGTCTCGACCCGGCAGTCTCACATACGTTGCCCCACCACAATACACAACGGCATGACGCGTGCTACGATGAGGCGCGTCTCCTGATCGATAACAGGGAGTTAACCCGCGATCGATACGGGCCGAGGGTGCCGTATCTGCCAAACTTTCGGGATCATGCTCCAACGGCGCCACGAGGTGCAAACCGGCGGGCCAATGCTGCCCGCATCGACCGACCGCAACGCATACGGTCTCTAATGGAAGCAATCGACGCGATCGGTCTGTCCATCCTGCTCGGCGCAACGCTCCTGCTTGCAGGGGTCCTCTCGAGCCTTGTTGCCCTGCGTTTCGGCGCACCGTTGCTGCTGGTGTTCTTGTTCATCGGCATGCTGGCGGGCGAAGCCGGCCCCGGCGGCATGCCGTTCGACGATGTGCGCCTTGCCTATCTCGTCGGCTCGGTGGCGCTGGCGCTGATTCTGTTCGACGGCGGCCTGCGCACGCGGTTTGCTACCTTTCGCAGCGTGCTCGCCCCCGCGGTCACGCTGGCGACGCTGGGCGTCGTCCTGACGGCGGCATTCACGGCGCCGGTGGCCGAGTACATTCTGGGGTTCGGATGGACCGAGGCCTTGCTGATCGGTGCCGTGGTCGCCTCGACCGACGCGGCCGCCGTGCTGTTCCTCTTGCGCGGACGCGGCCTGCGCCTGCGCCCGCGCGTGGCGGCGACGCTGGAAATCGAATCCGGCACCAACGATCCGGTTGCGATCTTCATCACCATCCTGCTGATCGAGCTGCTGCTGACCGGCGACAAGCTGTGGGCGGTCATGATCAAGGACCTCGTGGTCGAGGGGGTAGGCGGCGCGCTCGCCGGCATCGTGGGCGGTCGGCTGATCGTTCTCGCGCTCAACCGGCTTGCTCTGCCGCAAGGGCTGCACGCGCCATTTGTCGCGACCTCGGCGCTTGGTATCTTCGGCTTAGCGCAGGCAGTCGAGTCATCCGGTTTTCTCGCGGTCTATATTGCCGGGCTTATCGTCGGCAATCGTCCGGCCCGGGCGCACGGCACCGTCATTGCCTTTCTCGACGCGGCAACCTGGCTCGCCCAGATCGTCATGTTCGTTCTGCTCGGGCTGCTTGCCTCGCCCTCCCATTTGCTCCAGCACGCCGTTCCCGCGCTCATCATCGCGGCGACTCTGATGGTGTTCGCGCGTCCGCTGGCGGTTTTTATCTGCCTGATCCCATTCCGCTTCACCTTGCGGGAAAAGACGTTCATGTCCTGGGTGGGCTTGCGCGGGGCGGTAGGCATCTTCCTTGCCTCCATCCCGCTCCTGGTCGAGCTGGAGCATGCGCAGCTCTTCTTCAATATCGGGTTCGTCGTGGTGCTCGTCTCGCTGCTGATCCAGGGCTGGACGCTGGCGCCCGCGGCGCGTCTCTTGGGCATCGCACTTCCCCGCTCGGACCCTCCGCCGCGGCGGGTCGAGCTCGATCTGCCGGGCCAGCTCGAACAGGAACTGGTGGGCTATCACGTGCACGCCAGCAGCCCCTATCTGCGCCGCCGGATCACCCCGCCCTGGGCCAAGCCCATGCTGGTCGTGCGCGAGGAAATCGTGCTCACCTGCGAGGAAGCAGGACCGATCCGGCCGGGCGATCACGTCTATTTCGTTGCACCACCGGAGAAGGCGCCGGCGCTCGACCGTTTCTTCGTCGAAATGCCGCCGCCCGCAGCGCCTGATCCGCGGCTGCTCGGCGATTTCTTCGTGAGCGGCGATGTGACCCTCGGCACGCTTGCGGAAATCTACGGAGTCGAGGTGGCGGCGCAGGATCACGCGACGTCGCTTGCCGACCATTTCGCCGAACAGTTCAGCCATCCGCCGGAAGTGGGCGAATCGCTGCCGCTCGGCGCGATCCAGCTCGTTGCCTTCAAGGTGAAGGATGGGAACGTTACGACCGTCGGCCTATGTCTCGCCGACCCCGATCCGCCTCCCGAACAAAAGAAGGGGGTCGTCGGCCGGATTACGAACGCACTCCGCCGCAAGCCGGCCCCGCCTTGACCGGACCCTGCTGATTACGTTGCGAGCCTGGGGAAAAATGGTCGGAGTGGCAGGATTTGAACCTGCGACCCCCTCGTCCCGAACGAGGTGCGCTACCAGACTGCGCTACACTCCGATGTCGCTGGCAAGGCGGGATTTATAGCTCCCACCCCGGGCCCCCGCAAGCACGCGGCACGATTCTCGTCGACAAAGGTTGCCGCCGCAGGGCATCAATTTGTGTGTTCTCGCATGATCTTGTCCGAAAAATCTGCAACTTTTCGGGATCATGCTCTCTTTAAGTCTGTCGCATGATCTTGTCCGAAAAGTCTGCAACTTTTCGGGACCATGCTCACGTGGAGAATAAGGTGAAGGCAGTTGCGACCCGGGTCATGCCGGCATCGCCGGAAGCGATCGAAACGGCGGTCCGCTGTCTTTCAGACGGCGGGCTCGTCGCCTTCCCGACGGAGACCGTCTACGGACTCGGTGCCGACGCCACCAATGGCGGTGCCATTGCCCGGCTTTATGCGGCAAAGGAACGGCCCGCGTTCAATCCGCTGATCGCCCATGTCGCCGATCCTCCGGCAGCACATGTGCTCGGCCGGTTCGATGCCGCGGCGGACCGGCTGGCGGCCGAGTTCTGGCCGGGCCCGCTCACCCTGGTCGTGCCGCAGGGCAAGGGCTGCCCGGTGGCCGCGCTTGCGACCGCCGGGCTCGACACCATCGCGTTGCGCGCGCCCGAACACCCGGTTGCCCATGCGCTGCTCGCCGCCTTTGGCAGGCCGGTGGTCGCGCCCTCGGCGAACCGCTCCGGCCACGTCTCCGCCACGACCGCCGCGCATGTGCTCGCCGATCTCGGCGACCGCATCGACCTGATCATCGACGGCGGACCGGCGCCGGTCGGGATCGAATCGGCGATCGTCGCCTGTCTCGGCGGGGCGCCACAATTGCTGCGGCCCGGCGGCGTTGCGCGCGAGGCGATCGAGCATGCGCTCGGCCAACCGCTGGCATCACCACCGTCAGTTATGGATTCCGCCACGGCAGAAGGCGCCCCGCTCGCGCCCGGTATGTTGAAGTCCCATTACGCGCCGCGAGCCGCCCTGCGGCTCGGAGCCGAAACGGTGTCACCGGGGGAAGCGCTGCTTGCCTTTGGTCCCGCAGCGGCGGAGCGCGCGTCATGCGCGGTCGCGGCCCGTAATCTCTCCGCATGCGGCGACCTGAACGAGGCGGCGGCGAATCTCTTCGCTCATCTGCGTGCGCTCGACGCATCCGGGGCGAGCGTGATCGCAGTGATGCCGATCCCCGACATTGGATTGGGCGCCGCGATCAACGACCGGCTCATCCGCGCGGCGGCACCGCGGTCTTGAGCATGATCCCCAAAAGTTGGCAGACTTTTCGGACAAGCTCATGTGAGATTCCGAGCTTGGCGCCTCACGCCATCATTACCTCTCCCCGCTTGCGGGGAGAGGTAATTCTAAATCACGCGCATGACTGAATCTGATCCTCCCCCGTGAAACGGGCGCGAAAGCGAGGAGGGAGTAAGGGCCTCAAGTCATGGCCCGTTCGTCACTGAACTCATCCGCCGGAAACAGGATAACATCGTGCTAGAAAAATAAAGAGGAATAGAGGCGTTTAAATCAAGGAGAAGCTATCACGCTCCAATCGATCCACCGGAATCAGTGTCACTCTGGAAGCGTGCCGTTCAACGCCAGCGCTTCGCCGACAAGGTAAAGCGAGCCGGTAATCAGGATTCGCGGCGCCGGCTCAAGGCCGAGCCGGCCGATTCCGCCAAGCGCCGCGGCAAGGCTCTCGCTCGCATCCGCCGGAATGCCGATCTCGCGCGCGGTCGCGGCGAGCATTTCGGGCGATGCCGTCTTATCGACATGCAGCGGCACCGCGATCAGCCGGCGGGCAAGACCGACGTAATTGCGCAGGAAGCCCGCGATATCCTTGGTCGCCAGCATGCCGACGATGAGGACCAGCGGACGCGAGACGCGTTCTTCAAGATCGGCGAGCGCCGCCGCGGCGATACGGCCCGCATCCACATTGTGAGCGCCGTCGAGCCACAATTCGCTTCCCTCGGGCGCCAATGCACCAAGCTTGCCGTTTGCGAGCCGCTGCATGCGGGCGGGCCATTCGGCCTTCACCAATCCCTCTTCGATGGCCCCGCTCGGCAGCCGCAGCCCGGCCGCGCGCAGCGTCGCGAGCGCCGTGCCCGCATTGTCGAACTGATGGCGGCCGAACAGGCGCGGCGCCGGCAGGTCGAGCAATCCGCCGATGTCCTGATAGACAAGGCGGCCGCGTTCCTCGCCCGCAACCCAGTCTTGCCCCGCGACATGCAGGCTCGCCCCCACCTCCTCGCCGCGCGCGAGGATCGGCGCCAGCGCATTCTCGCTCTGCCGGCCGATCACCGCCGGCGTATCGGGCTTGAGAATGCCGGCCTTCTCGGCCGCGATCATCTCGATCCTCGGACCGAGGAAATCCATGTGGTCCATGGACACCGAGGTGATGACGCTCGCCAAAGGCCGCTCGATCACATTGGTGGCGTCAAGCCGCCCGCCGAGCCCGACCTCGATGAGCGCGAAATCGGCCGGACGCTGCGCGAACAGCAGAAAGGCGGCGGCGGTCTCGATCTCGAAGACGGTGATCGGGGTCGCACCGTTCCTGCGCTCGCAATATTCGAGCGCCTCGACGAGTTCGCGATCGCTCACAAGCACGCCGCCGTCCCGACTGCCGAGACGAAAACGCTCGTTGACGCGCACGAGGTTCGGCGAGGTGTACACATGCACGCTGTGACCGGCCGCTTCGAGCATCGCGCGCATGAAGGCGATGGTCGAGCCCTTGCCGTTCGTACCGGCAACGTGGATGACCGGCGGCAGCCGCTTCTGCGGATGATCAAGCGCGGCGAGAATCCGCCACATGCGATCGAGCGACAGATCGATCCGTCTCGGATGCAGGGCGAGAAGCCGCGAGAGGATCGACCCGACCGGCGTGGCCGGCAGCGCGGTCATCTCCGAATGCTCTGCTGTAAGGCGCACCGCATAAAGCGCATGGAAATCTCACCCCAAAAGTCCGCGATGCTCACGCCTGCTCGGCCTGCTCGGCCTTCTCTGGGTGCTCGGCCTGTGCTGCCGGTTCGGCCGGCTCCGGCTCGGGGGCGGGCGGAGGCAGCGGCGACTTGGTGAGAAGCCGGCACAACCGCGCCAGCGTCGCACGCATCTCTTGACGGTGCACGACCATGTCGACCATGCCGTGCTCCTTGAGGTATTCCGCTTTCTGGAATCCCTCCGGCAGGTGCTCGCGGATGGTCTGCTCGATCACCCGCGGACCGGCAAAACCGATCAGCGCTCCCGGTTCGGCAATATGGATGTCGCCGAGCATGGCATAGGACGCGGTCACCCCCCCGGTGGTGGGATTGGTGAGCACGACGATATAGGGTCTGCCGTGCTCGCGCAGTCGCTCGATCGCGACCGTCGTGCGCGGCATTTGCATCAACGCGAAGATTCCTTCCTGCATCCGCGCGCCGCCCGAGGCGACGAACAGAATGAACGGGGTTTCCTTCTCAAGAGCAGTCTCCGCGCCCTTGATCACCGACTCGCCCGCCGCCATCCCGAGCGATCCGCCCATGAAATCGAAATCCTGAACGCCGATGACGACGGGCAGTCCTTCCAGCTTGCCGAAGCCGAGCTTGATCGCGTCGGCGAGCCCGGTCTTGGCCCGTGCATCCTTGAGCCGGTCGGAATAGCGGCGCTCATCGCGGAATTTCAGGGGATCGGCCGTTACTTCGGGAATGCCGATATCGAACCAGGTCGCACCGTCGAACACCGATTTGAGGCGCGCGGTCGCGTCCATGCGCATATGGTAGTTCGAACCGGGAATGACGAACTGATTCGACTCCACGTCCTTGTAGAAGACGAGTTGCCCGGTTTCGGGACACTTGATCCAGAGGTTTTCCGGTACGTCGCGGCGAACGAGGAAGTTGCGTATTTTCGGTCGAACGACGTTGGAGATCCAGTTCATTGATATAGATCCTGCTACAGAAACACGATTGCATCGGACTCGATCAATCGCGCCTTTTTGTCTTTGTTGGGTCGCATGATCTTACCCGAAAAGTCTGCAACTGTTCGGGACCATGCTGTGTCGGGTCGCATGGTCTTATCCGAAAAGTCTGCGACTGTTCGGGACCATGCTGTGTCGGGTCGCATGATCTTATCCGGAAAGTCTGCGACTGTTCGGGATCATGCGCCAGATTCCGTTCATTCCCGCGAAAGCGGGAATCCCCCTGGCGGTGCATCTGGTTCGCCGCTTTCGCGGGGACGAACGGACTGGAGCGCGATTCCTTAAGATCGAATCGATCGCGCTCTATTTCCCTTTGTCTTCCGCACGATCTCATCCGAAAAACCTGCCGACGTTTCGGGAGCGTGCTTCTTTCCAGGCGTCCGCTTGCTGCGGGGCGCATGCCGGCCGGAACGGGTTGGAAAACCATCTGCGCAAAGGATGTCGTCAAGCGTGGCCGGCTTCACTCGACAGCATGCCGAGATCGATTCCGATCTTCTTCATTGCCTTCTCGTATTTGCCGTCGGTCTCGGAACCGAAAACCAATTCGAGATCGGCGGTGCAGTGCAGCCAGCCATTGGCCTGAATCTCGCTCTCGAGCTGACCCGGCGCCCAGCCGGCATAGCCGAGCGCAAGCACGGCGCTGAGCGGCCCGTCGCCGCGCGCGATCGCCTTGAGAATGTCGAGCGTCGCGGTGAGGCAGATTCCGTCATCGATCGGCAACGTTGAATTCTCAATAAAAAAGTCGCTCGAATGCAGCACGAAGCCGCGCCCGGTCTCGACCGGACCGCCACGTAGCACCGGCACCGTTTCCGCCCGCGGTGGCAGCATGATGAGGTCGGCCGCCGGAATGACTTCGAGCTGCACCAAGAGGTCGGCGAAATTGATGTTCGCCGCAGGATGATTGACGATGATGCCCATCGCGCCTTCGGAGGAATGGGCGCACACATAGATCAAGCTGCGGGCAAAACGCTCGTCGCGCATGCTCGGCATGGCGATCAGCATCTGTCCGTCGAGATAGCCGCGCTTGGATTTGCGGTCTCGCGATGATTTCTTCGCTATGATCATCGGCGCAAGGTTACCTCGATCCGATCGTTATGAGCAACGCATCTTCTCACGGGAGCGAATCTTGCTCACGACCATTTCAGTGGCGATGTCGCATCCGCGCCGATAGACAATCGCGCATGATTGCACCAGCATTGCGGCGACGTGTCGCCCTGGCTCTAACAGCGCTTGCCGCATACGCTTTTGCATTCGACAGCGGGCCGCTGCGCGCTGCCGACGCGTCGGCTTGGATCGGCGATGACCGATCGGCGCTGCGCCTCATTGCCGGAACGCCGCCGACCGGGAAGGCGTTCCTGCGTGCCGGGGTGGAAATCAAGCTCGCGCCGGGGTGGAAGACGTATTGGCGCTATCCTGGCGATTCGGGCATGGCGCCTCGGTTCGATTTTACCCGATCGGAAAATCTGGAATCGGTCGAGATTGACTGGCCCGCACCGCGGGCTTGGCGCGATGAGGGCGGCACCGCGATTGGCTACAAAGAGGGTGTGATTCTGCCGCTGCGGGTGACGGCCAAGGATCCGGCACAGCCGGTATCGCTTTTGCTTGCCTTTGATTATGCGGTCTGTGAACGCGTCTGCGTGCCGAAATCCGGCAGCGCCGATCTGCGGATTTCGGCGGGCGCGCCCACGCAGGACGCAGCTCTCGCGGGAGCCGAGGCGCGCGTGCCGAAGAAAAGCACACTCGGCGCCGGCGTAGATGTCGCGATCCGTGCGGTCGAGCGCAAAGGCGACTGGCCTCGTCCGAGGATTGTGGTCGACGTCGTCGCGCCCGCCGGGGAGCCGGTCGCCCTGTTCGCGGAAGGGCCGCGGCCGGATTGGGCGTTGCCGGTGCCGCAGGCGACCGACGAGAAAGGCGACGGCACGCATCGATTCGCTTTTGTTCTCGACGGCGTTCCACCCGGCGTCGACGCCAAGGGCGCAGCCTTGACGCTCACCGCGGTCGCCGGCACCGCGGCGATCGAAGTGCCGGTCCGGATCGACTAGTGATGCGGCACCAACGCTTGGGCTCGTCTCATTGTGCTGGTACCGCATCACAAAGTAACGGATTAGCTAGTGTTCCTTACCTGACGGTCCGGGACCGGACCGTCAGAGAAGGAAACACTAGAGCATGATCCCGAAAAGTTCGCGTTTGCCATAGAACAACCGGCGCAGCGAATTGCAATACAACCCAACCAAACGAGGATGATCCGCATGCCAATCAAGGTCGGCGACCACCTTCCCGAAGGCAAGTTCTTTGTCATGGGCGCCAACGGCCCCACCACGAAATCGACCGACGAAATCTTCAAAGGCAAGACGGTGGTGCTGTTTGCCGTGCCCGGCGCCTTCACGCCGACCTGCCATCTCAATCACCTTCCCGGCTTCCTCAAGGACGCCGACGCCTTCAAAGCCAAGGGCGTCGACACGATCGCCGTCACCGCGGTGAACGACGTGTTCGTCATGAGTGCCTGGGAGAAGGCGAGCGGTGCCACAGGCAAGATCGAGTTCCTCTCCGACGGCAATGGCGATTTCGCCAAGGCACTCGATCTGGCGCTTGACGCCAGCGGCCTCGGGCTCGGCCTGCGCTCGCATCGCTATGCCATGCTGGTCGTCGACGGCGTGGTGCAAAAACTCAGCGTCGAGGAGAACCCCGGCAAGGCCGAAACGTCGACCGCGGACAATCTGCTCAAGCAGATGTAATTCGCGGGTCGGTTTCGAAGCGCCTCTCGGCCCGGTATCGAATCGGGGCAAAGTCCACCATATTGTTCGGATTATCATGGTGTCCGGGTTGCGCGGGTGCGCGCAGCCGCAAGAGTAGGGAACGTGTTATCCCGACCTGATGCATGACTTTCTGTTTCGCCTGGCGCGTCCGGCGCTGCATCTGATCGATCCGGAACAGGCTCACCGCTATGCGATCGCGGCGTTGAGACACAGCCCCTTTAGGGGGCGTGTCGAACCGGATGATCCGGTTCTCGCAACGCAGCTATGGGGGCGTTCTTTCGCCAATCCGATCGGCCTTGCCGCGGGGTTCGACAAGAACGCCGAGGTCGTCGATGCCCTGCTCGACTTCGGCTTCGGCTTTGTCGAGGCCGGTACCGCGACTCCTCGGCCGCAGCCTGGCAATCCCGGAAAGCGGCTGTTCCGACTCGATGAGGACGAGGCGGTCATCAACCAATTCGGTTTCAACAGCGAAGGGCTCGCGGTGTTTACGCGGCGGCTCGCCGAACGCCGCAAGAGGCCCGCGCCTTTGCCGGGCATTGTCGGGGCCAATGTCGGCAAGAACCGCGACGCCGAGGATGCCATCGCCGACTTTGAGACCGGTGTCGCCACGGTGACGCCGGTCGCCGACTATGTCGTGGTTAATGTCTCCTCTCCAAATACGCCGGGACTGCGCAGCCTTCAGGCCCGCGACCGAATCGACGATCTGCTGCGACGGGTGCTCGCGACGCGCGATCGTGTGGCGTCCGGTCCGGGCCGCCCGCCCCCACTGCTCGCAAAGGTCGGCCCGGACCTTGACGACGGCGAGTTGCACGATGTCGCCGCCGTCGCGCTCGCAACCGGTATCGACGGGCTGATCATCGGAAATACGACGCTGGGGCGCCCGCCGACGCTGCGCAGCCGGCAGCGCGGCGCGCCGGGCGGGCTGTCAGGCCGGCCGCTGATGGCGCCTTCGACCGAATGCCTGCGCCGCGTCTACCGTCTGACTGAGGGGCGGGTGCCCCTGATCGGCTGCGGTGGTGTTTCGAGCGGGGCCGATGCCTACGCCAAGATCCGCGCGGGTGCCGCGCTCGTTCAGCTCTACACCGCCCTCGTGTTCCACGGTCCTGGCATCATCACTGCGATCCTCCGCGACCTTGCCGGCCTGCTTCGCGCGGACGGTTTTTCCCATGTTGCGGACGCGGTCGGGGCGGATGAGCGCTAGTACCCGCTCTCGCAAGAGAGTGATTCACAAGAATGATCTTGAGGCGACTGGGCATAAGCACGGCGCCGAAGACCGCCGTATCAGCCAACTGTGAGTCCGGGTACTAGCCGGATGAGGGGCTTTGGCGTTTCCGCGATGCCCGTGCTGCCCCCTCACCCGCCGCGCTACGCGCGTCGACCTCTCCCGCAAAGCGGGGAGAGGTATTCTGGCGGCACTGGCGGCTCTTCCGCGAAACAAGGCAAGGGCTATTCGGCGGCCGGCTGGGCAACGCCGCCATGCGCCTTTGACCATCCAGCCGGATCCCGCATGAATTTTTCGACCTCCGCAAGCATGCTTGGCTCGAACTTGCCGCTCGACTTGGCGACGGCGAGCACATCCCACCAGGTCGCGAGCGCATGCAATCTCACGCCGAGGTCGCCGAGGATGGTCCGACTCTCCGGGAATATGTCATAGAAGAAAAACACGAAAACATGCTCGACCCGTGCTCCCGCCGCCCGCAGCGCATTGCAGAAATGGACCTTGCTGCGCCCGTCGGTGGTCATGTCCTCGACCAGGAGCACACGTGCGCCTTCGGAAAACTCCCCTTCGATCAGGGCGTTGCGGCCGAATCCCTTCGCCTTCTTGCGAACATAGAGCATCGGCAGCGCAAGCCGGTCGGCCATCCAGGCGGCGAAAGGAATGCCCGCCGTCTCCCCGCCGGCGACACTGTCGAACTGCTCGAAACCGGCCTCCTTGAACAGCGTCGCCGCGCCGAAATCGATCAACGCCTTGCGTGCGCGCGGGAAGGAAATCAACCGGCGGCAGTCGGTATAGACCGGACTCGCCCATCCGGAGGTCAGGGTGAACGGTTTGTCGGCCATGAAGCGGACCGCCTCCACCTCGATCAGGATTTTCGCGGTGAGCTCGGCCATCACCTTCTTGTCGGGGAATGCGGTGGGAGGTGTCATCTTACTCCGCTCTTGTCTGAACTTGCAGGGGCAGGTCGCTAGTGTTTCCTTCTCTGACGGTCCGCCCGGGACCGTCAGAGAAGGAACACGAGCTGATCCAATGCCTTGTGATGCGGCACCAACACGATGAGACGAGCTCAAGCGTTGGTGCCGCATCACGAGAGCGCGATTACGCTCGTTGAATCGATCGCGCGCTCGATCCCTATCTCTTTGTTTGTTCGAATGATCTCATCCGAACCCGGCCAACGCTTCGAGGTCATGATCTCAAGGCCCGGCATCACCGACGCCCGCCCCGGCCGCCTGACGTCAATGCGCCGAACTGATCGGTAGCCGCCCGACCAGGCCGATAGCGAGACATCACATTAATTCGTAGCAAGACGTTGGTCTCGTCCACAGGACTTTCTAGGATTCGGCGAGCAAATCCCCTAGATATGGTCTGGTCCGATTCGTGCGGGCCGATCGCTCGAAACCAAGAGAGGTCGACGACATGACGCGCGCGGTATCGCTGGAGCTTCTTGCCTTTAACCTCAAGCTGCTCGGCCGACAGAGCCGCAAGCGCATTCTCATCAGTGCCGGCAGACAGGAAGACAAGAAGCGCATGCTGCCCGGGATCCGGCGGCTGCTCACCCTGGAAGTCGATCTCTACGCGACGCCCGGCACCCACCGCTTTCTCCTCGAACACGGCACGCAAAGCACGCCGATCCACAAGATCACCGACCATCGCTCGCCCAATATTCTCACCTTCCTCAAGGCGGACCGCTTCGACCTCGTCATCAACATCCTGACCGGCGACGAAGACTATGACGAAGCCTCGGACGCCAAGCTGATCCGCAAGCTGTCGATCGAGAACGGTATCCCGCTGATCACCGATGCGGACGTCGCGATCGCAACGCTGCAGCAGATCGTGATCGACACCGAGCGCGGCACTTACCGCTACAAGCTCGCCGACGACTCCGAGCCCTGGAACCTGCGGCTGCATTTCCTGGAGACGGCCGAGCGGCTGGGCGGCCTTGCCAATCACCACGCCCATTTCGACAAGGCCTATCTCGTCACCAAGGACAATCTGCGCCTCAGCCAGGTCGACATGCAGAAGAAGTGGGAACTCTACCGCTATCTCAAAGAGAACTACACCTATGACGACCTGGTCGAGCGCATCGGACGCGGCGTCGAGACCATGATCGCGCAGGGCGTGACCTATTGCCGGACCATGGTCGACGCCGACAGCACGGTCGGCCTGCTGCCGGTCAAAGCGGCGCTCGAAGTCAAGAGGCGCTATGCCGACCAGATCATCTTTGAAGTGGGCGTGCAGCCGTTGCAGGGCGTTCTCGAACCCGCCTCCAACGAGCATTTCGTCGAGGCCTGCAAGATGGCCGATTATTGCGGCGGGCTGCCCTCGCGTGACCGCCCGCGGCAGGAAAAGCATCTCGACGTGATCCTCGACCTCGCCAAGAGTCTCGACAAGCCGATCGATATTCACGTCGACCAGGAGAACAACCCGCTCGAGAACGAGACCGAGCTGTTGGCGCAGAAGACGATCGAGCACGGCATGCAGGGCCGCGTGTTCGCCGTCCACGCCATCTCGCTCGGCGCCAAGGAAGAACGCGAGCAGGACCGCATCATCGAGAGAATGCTCGAGGCCGATCTCGGCGTGATCATCTGCCCGTCGGCGGCGCTCAGCATGAAGCAGCTTGCGATGAACGCGCCGCTGCACAATTCGATCGCGCCCTATCCCAAGCTGCGCCAGGCGGGCGTGCGCTGCTATCTCGGTATCGACAATGTCCACGACCTGTTCATGCCGATGGTGGACGGCGATGTGTGGACCGAGTGCCGCATGATGATGGAGGCCTGCCGCTTCTACGATATCGACGCGGTCGCCGACTGGGCCTGCGCCAAGCCGCTCAACTGGCGCGGATTTGCCAGCGAGCACATGGTCGCGGCTTAGCCCGTCGGGGCTGTGCTGACGAATCGTAACCCGGGCTCATAACCTGAAGGTCGCCGGCTCAGATGCGGCCTTCATACTCGCTTCGAATTTCAGTTAGTCCGTTTTGGCCGAATGAGCGGATTGGGATCGCTCAAGCTGCCGACATTTGTGCATGACCCAAGATCGACTTTCGCAACGGTAAAAGCGCGAGCATGGCCGTTCAGACTTGAGACGAAACAGGCCATTATTCATGGCGGGTGTGAACGCGAACGGGCCCGGATGATGCGATGACGGTCCGACAGGCCAAGACGCAAGTCTGCATCGTCGGCGGAGGGCCGGCCGGCGTCATGCTGGGATACCTGCTCGCGCGTGCCGGCGTCGACGTCGTGGTGCTCGAACAATACCCGGATTTCTTTCGTGACTTCCGCGGCGACACCATTCATCCCTCGACGCTCGAAGTGATGCACGAGCTCGGCCTGCTCGACGAGTTCCTAAAACTCCCGCATCAGGAGGCGCACCAGTTTTCGATGATCTTCGACGACGCGGAGTTCGTCGTCGACTTCACGCGCCTGCCGACCCATTGCAAGTACATCGCCATGATGCCGCAGTGGGACTTTCTCAATTTCCTCGCCGGCCAAGGCGTGCGCTATCCAGGCTTTGCCTTGAAGATGCAGACCAAAGGCACCGCGTTGATCGAGGCGGACGGGCGCGTTGCAGGCGTGCGCGCCGAGGAACCGGACGGCGAGCTGGAGATTCGCGCCGATCTCGTCGTCGGCACGGACGGACGCCATTCGACCATGCGCGGCTGCGCCCATTTCGCAGTTGAGGATACCGGTGCGCCCATGGACGTCTTGTGGCTGCGGCTGCCGCGCGATGCGGACGAGGATGATCAGCCGTCAATCAGAGCCAAGGCTGGCCGGCTGTTGGTGACCCTCAATCGCGGCGCGTATTGGCAGTGCGCCTATGTGATCAAAAAGGGTGGGTATGACGAGGTGAGGAACGCCGGCCTTGCGACCTTGCGCCAATCGATTGCGTCGATTGCGCCGTTCGCTGCCGGGAGGGTCGACGCGATCGCGAGCTGGGACGACATCAAGCTGCTGACGGTGGCCGTCAATCACATCGGGACGTGGGCCAGGCCCGGCCTGCTATGTATCGGTGACTCGGCCCATGCGATGTCGCCGATCGGCGGCGTGGGCGTGAACCTTGCGGTTCAGGACGCCATCGCGACCGCCAATATCCTGTGCGCGCGCCTGAAAGAGGGCCCGGCAACATTGGAAGACCTGCACAAGGTCCAGCAGCGGCGCGCGTTCCCCGCACGCGCCACCCAGAGGGTCCAGGTTTTCGTCCAGAATACCATCATTGCAAAGGTGCTGGGCAGCGGGGAGACGGTAACAGCGCCTATGCCGCTCAAGATAGCGCAGCACGTTCCAGGATTGCGTTATCTGGCGGGGCGCATGGTTGGCTTGGGGGTCCGGCCCGAGCACATTGAGACGCCCGACACCCTGGCGTAACGTCAGCTTGCCTCGCGGGCCCGCAGCGGAATGACTTCGCGCGGGTGGAGCGTGTCGAGCAGCTTGATCCTGTCGTATTCCGCCCATATCTGGCTGAGCCAGTGGCGCACATAGCCACGCAGCACAAAGGAGTAGGACGCGCCCTCGCCGCGCGCACCCTTGTTGGCGACGAAGGAAAGATAGCCTACGGCCGCAAGGTCCACCTGCTCGGCCGCCATTTCGTTGAGCTTGGGCACCGTTATCTCCGCGGCCTCCTTGATGCGGCGGAAATAGCCGTCATAGGTTGCCTGGTCCCATTCGAAGAACGGCGTGTTGTTGATGTAGTTGCGCACCAGCACGTAACGCGTTCCGGTCACCTGCTCGGCCGTGCGCGCGATCTCTTCGAGCGAGGAGATCGACGGCCCGAGAATGTGGACGAGCGCGAAGGTGATCTGCCCGCGCCGCGCCGCCTCGGTGAAGCCGATATCGCCCAGCGCCTGCAGCGTCGTCGACAACAGGCCGGCACGCACATCGATCACCGTCACCTGCGCCTCCGACAGCGTGTCGAAGATGCGCATTTGGTCACGCACCTGGGTGATGTCGACGATGGTCGTGTTGTCGGGATGGAAGCGCTTGAGCGTCCCCTTCGGCGATTCGGTATCGAACGCCCGCGCTGGAATCTTGCGGATCGCAAAATAGTCGAGCAGCGTGCGCGCGACCGTCGTCTTGCCGACGCCGCCTTTGTCTGCACCCACCAGCACGACGGCCGGATTTGCCATGGCAGAGCGGTCCACGTTCAGCGAATCAGTTGTACAGTTGTATAGGGTAGAGCATTTGCTGGCGAGGTGGGAATCCGTTTGCCGATTTTTCGCTCAGGCGACCAACTTTTCCGCCCTTCTCTCGCAAAGGCGAAAGCAAGAGCCTGATCCGGAAAAGTTGGCAGACTTTTCGGATCACGCAGTCCGCGGCCGCCTCACTGAGACGGCCGC
>JANQIP010000085.1 GCA_028282095.1 Xanthobacteraceae bacterium
CTTGCGCGGAACAAACGGGCTCACGCGCCGCAAGTCGTGGCGCCAGAGCATGATCCCGAAAAGTTGCAGACTTTTCGGACAAGATCATGCGGCAAAACAAAGAGAAATAGAGTGCGATCGATTCAAATTAAATGGATCGCACTCTAAGGATATTCAATTGTGAACCACGCCTTTCGCGATGGCGTCTCGGCGGTCCGCAGAATCGCAGACGAGGTTGCGCAGGTGCGCGGCATGTTTCCGATCGAGCTCAGCTTGCGTGCTCAGCCTGCGTGATCTTGGCCGATGCGCTTTCACGATGACGCCAAGCTTCTGCATTGTCGACCGTGTCGTCGTTCTTTGAACCGGGCAGTTGGGTGTCCACCTTCATCTTGCGGACGCAGCGAAGCTGCGCGTCCGAACCGGAGCCGATTGCTTCAATTTGAATCAATCGTGCTCACTTTTTCTTTGTTTTGTTGAATGATCTTATTCGAAAAAGCCTGCCAATTTTTCAGGGTCATGTTCTAAGCAGTCTTGGTGACGCCCGTCGCGCGGGACCCTCAGCGATGAGGGGTTTCTTCCACGCGACGCCCGCTGCGCCGGCCTCTCAGGACGAGGGGTTGTTCTTCAAACCGTCGCTTGGATCAGTACGCCATCCGACACTTCGCTCGGGGAGAGGTGCCTGAAACCGAGCCGCTGGGGAGACGCCTGAAACCGAAATCCAGGGGAGGAAGGATGCCCGACATCGAGCCCGAGGGCAGGCGCTTCGCCGAGAAGGTTGGGACACCCAAAGTCGGTCCCGAGGCGATCATCCACAAGGCATCGCCCGAGCGGGATCCCGAAAAGTTAGACACTGTCCGGAGAAGACCATTCGCGCAAACAAAGAGGAATCGAACGCGGCTTATTTTATGTGAGAATATAATATCTTACCTCCGCTCGGGCGCGTTCTCCACCGCAACAATCGGAAGCGTTCGTATGCCCACGAAACGAACCTGTTGGAGCCATGCGCCTCGGAATTACCGAATCAAAATCACAATCGCGACAAAATGCAATGTCAAGTTCCATGTGGGGAAAGGGGCTATCTGCTCACATTCAAAATCTGAATGACGTACGCCTCGCGTGTGTAACGCGGGCCCGGCGGCAATTTGCCCATGGGCCCGACAGTCCGGGGGAGTGTCATGGCTGAAGGCTTGCAGCGGTCACGCTTGCGGCGTGGTTGTCTTGTTGTCCTGACCGCAGCGGTGGTCGCTGCAGTCTTCTCCATCGACGAAGGTCACGCACAGGGGCGTAATTCGCGGCCATCGGTCGAGCAAGAGCGGAACACGGGCTCGGTTCGCGACCGTCGCGCACGCCGGGCAACCACGCGGAGGGTCAGCGGCCAACGCATCAATGCCAACACGGTCGGCATCGTCTCCGGCAATATCAACGGCACCTATCTGCGGATTGCCTACGATCTCTCGGCAGTGCTCGATGACGGCGACGACATCCGCGTCCTGCCGATCATCGGCAAAGGCGGTGCGCAGAATGTGCGCGACGTGCGCTACCTGAAAGGGGTCGATCTCGGCATTACCCAATCGATCATTCTCAATACTTTCCGCCGCACCGGCGAGCTCGGCAATATCGACAACAAGATCACCTATATCGCCAAGCTCTTCAACGAGGAGATGCACCTTGTCGTGCGCGCGGACTCCGGCATCACCTCGATCGCGCAGCTCGAGGGCATGAAGGTCAATTTCAGCGACGCCGGAAGCGGGACGCAGCTTTCCACGCGCGACATTTTCAGGCGGCTCGGCATCAAGCCGGTCGAAGTGAATATGGGCCAGGCGGACGCCTTCGAGGAGATCAAGAAAGGCACGATCGCGGCGACGATCCTGATCGCCGGCAAGCCGTCGGGCTCGATGTCGAGGCTCAAGGCGTCCGAAGGCTTCCGCATGTTGCCGGTGCCGTTCGCCAAGCCTTTGCAAAAGGACTACCTGCCGGCGGCGCTCACGGAAAAGGACTATCCCAACATGATCCCGCCGGGGGAGCGGGTCGACACGATCGCGGTCAGCGCGGTGCTGGTTGCCTATAACTGGCCGAGCGACACCGACCGTTACCGGCGGCTCGAACGGTTCGTCGAACGCTTCTTCCCGCGTCTTGCCGAGTTCCAGAAGCGGCCGCGCCATCCGAAATGGCGGGAGACCAACCTCGCCGCCGTCGTGCCCGGCTGGACCCGCTTTGCGCCGGCCGCGGCCTGGCTCAAGCGCAACAAACCGGCGGTGCGCAGCGCCACCGGTCTTCAAGATCAGCGCAAGCAGTTCGAACGGTTCCTGGCAACGCGCCCCGCGGTGAGCGGCAGTGCGACCTCGCCGGCCCAGCGCGATCGCCTGTTCCGGGATTTCCTGCGCTGGAACGAAACGCACGAGCGTCGATGAGCATGCCGTCCATGCAAAGTAGCATGCAGTCGCATGTGCGCCGTCGGCCGGATGGCCGGACTTCAAAAATGGGAAGACAAGCGGAGCCGGACGCAGACGCCGATGTCCCGCACGGAATCACTACGCCCGCCAGGGCGTGAACAATAGGACCACAGCCCCCGGGGAGTGTGATCGATGAGTTCCCCGATCAGAGACGACAATACCGACGAACGACTGACTTACGCTCCGCCCTGGGCCCGCTTGCCCGCACCGAAAAACGATAACGCCACGGAAGCGCAGGACGCGCCGCGGGAACAGGCACCGCCGTGGGACAGGCGCGCGGACCATCCGGATGATGCATCGCTGCTGTTGGACGAGCGGACGGGCCATCCGGACGACGCGCCGCAATGGGACGAGCGGGCAGGCCATCCAAACGACGCGCCGCAATGGGACGAGCACATGAGCCATCGGGACGACGCGCCGCCGTGGGACGAGCGGGTAGAGCATCCGGACAATGCACCGCCGTGGGACGGGCACGCAAGCCATCGGGACGAACCACCGCCGTGGGACGGGCGCGCAAGCCATCGGGACGAACCGCCGCCGTGGGACGAGCGCGCCGACCATCCGAACGATGCATCGCAGTGGAACGATCATGCGGGACATCCGCGCGATCTCGACGTGCCCGCAGGGCGGCCTGTGGAAATGGCCGATGCGCTGGGAGCGTTGGCGCGCGCCGCCGACCAGGTCGCTCCCCGGAGAAATCCGTCGGCAAAAAAGCCCTTCGAAGGGGATGTCGCCATGCGTGAATTGCGTACGCGCCTGACACTTGATCCGCATCTCGTTCCTGAACCGCCGCCCGAAAAGTCTTCCGGCTCGGTGTTGATACGGGTCCTGCGCTTGTTCGGCATTGGCGCCATTGCCGCCGGCACGGCCTATGTCGTGGTCCTGTTCGCTTTTCCCGAGGCACGGGGACCGGTTCTCGACACCGACGATGGCGCGTTCACGCCGACGGTCGTGGCGAGCAAGAAGACCGATCGCGTCGTTGCCCCCGCAACGACCAGCGGCCCGCCGGTACGGCTGGCGTTGATCGAAAGCCGGCGTGCTACCGTCAACGAGTCGGTGCCGCTCGGTGTCACGCTCTCCGAACCCCTCGGTCAGGGTACGCTCATCGTCAGCGGATTGGCGGCAGGAACACAGGTTTCGGCGGGCGCCATCTCCGGAGCGGGAGATTGGCGCGTGCCGCTTCCCGAGTTGGCGGACGCCGCGATCGAGCCTCCGGCCGGTTTCGTCGGCATCATGGACATTGCCATCGAGTTGCGATCGGTCGACGAGGCGATCATGGACCGGAGCACCATGCGGATCGAATGGGCGCCGACAATAGGAACCCGGCCGGATCGAACGCAAGGTCCGGCCCGACCGGATCGAGCTTTGGCCTTGGGCACACCGCAATCGCCATCAAACGATGCGCTGCTCGATCGCGAGGAGATCGCCATCCTCCTTGAGCGCGGACGCAGTTTCATTGCCGACGGCGACCTGTCGTCCGCTCGCCTCTTGCTGCGCCGCGCGGCCGAAGCCGGCGATGCACGAGCGGCACTCCTGCTCGGGTCGACCTATGATCCGTCAATGTTCCGCCAATGGGGGGTGATCGGCTCAAGCCCCGATCCGGAACAGGCGCTCCGCTGGTATCAACGCGCCTCGGAACTCGGGTCGGATGAAGCGACGCGTCGGCTCGAACCGCTCGCATCCGATGCACAATGATCGACCGCGTTGTCGTTGAGGGCCGGGCGCTCGGGCGGGGTGGCATTGGTCGTGCGCCACAGGGCGTAGCGCCAGGGTGTCCACCACCGCGCGGTCGCCGGCGGCCGGTCGGGAACGAAATCGAGCCCGCGCGTGCCGAACGGGTGGCAGCGACATAACCGCGCAAGCGTCATCCAGCCGCCGGCCCACAGGCCGAATCGATCGATTGCTTCCTCGCCATAGGCCGAGCAGGTCGGCAAATGGCGGCAATCGAAACCGATCCAAGGCGACAGGATCAGCCGATAGGCCTTGATCAGGAGACCGCCGAACAGGCGCGGCGCACGCCGAACGGCGTCCATGCGGAGCTCATATGGCATTGTACTTGCTTAACATCCGCCGTGGATCCGTGCAGGTCGAACAGGCGATGGCGCGGGAAGCATGATCCCGAAAAACTGGCAGATTTTACGGACAAGATCATGCGACCAGACAAAGAAAAGGAGAGCGCGGTTGAATCAAGGAGAAGCAGTCGCGCTCCAAGAGCCTCAACGGCATGATCCGTCGCGGCGCCGAGCGGTCGTACGATTCTAGCGTGAATACGTAGTAGGCACAGTTGTCGCGTCGTCTCCGTTTTGGACAAAATTGGGCCAAACGAAGCAAGCACAGTCACCCTGGGTGCAGCTCCTTAAGAAAAAGCGCGCTCGGAGCACGGGGACAAGACATGCAACGAACGCTGTTCGGCGGCCTGTTGGCTGCGGTCTGCGTGTTCTTTCCGGTCGGGGCCGGAAGTCTGGAGACCTCGGCCGGGCTGCGCGCGCAGCCGATGCAATTTGACTGGCAGCGGCAGCGCGCCTCGGACAGGTGCGGGAATGATTGCCGCAGCCTTGTTTTCGCGAGCGGCATGATCACGGCTGACACGCCGCGGCGCTTCGAGATCTTTGCCGGCAAGCACGATATCGAGGGCGCAACCATCGTCCTTGATTCCGACGGCGGGTCGGTGCGCGGCGCCCTCGCGCTTGGCCGGTTAATTCGCCAGTTCGGTCTTTCAACGACGGTCGGGCGCCGGAGCGGGCGCGGATCGACAGGCGCGGCCCGCGGCCTTTCCGTGTCGCCGGCAAGTTGCGAGTCGATGTGCGCCTTCGTCATGCTCGGAGGCGTTCACCGCGACGTGCCGCCGGATTCGCGGGTGCTGGTGCATCAGATCTGGCTCGGCGACCGCCGCGACGATGCGGTGGCCGCAAGCTATACCGCCGAGGACCTGGTCCTTGTTCAGCGGGATATCGGTCATATCGTGCGTTACACCGCGGATATGGGCGGTGGTCTGGAGCTGATCGAGCTGGCGCTGCGCATTCCGCCCTGGGAGCCGATGCGGGTGCTCTCGCGCGAAGAATTGAAACGCGCGGGCCTGGCGCTCGGTGCCGAACAAGGCGAGCCCTCAACGCAAGCGGTGCTCACGCCGGTTTCGACCGGGTGGGAAGATCGCGGCGGGCGCGCGAAGGATCGCGGATGGTCCCTGGTCGAAGGACTTGGCGCGGCGCCGATGCTCGCCCGGCGGCATCCGCTGACCTACGAAGGGGAACGGATCGGCAGCTTCGACCTGATCTTGGGATGCGGCGACGTAGCGGGCCGCTATGCCCTGACCTATGTCGAGCGCCGAACTGAACGGAACGGGGCGGCCCGCTCTCCTGTGGTCGACCAGGTTCGCCTTTGGATCGGCAAGAGCAACCTCACGATGCGGATCAGGTCGTCGAAGGCCAAGCGAGGCCGAGGCCATGTCGAGACCGTCGCCACCACGGCGCTCTCCTCGCCGCTCGTGCGCGGCCTCGCCGGCGCCAAGAGCAGGTTCGTCGCGGTGCGTGCGCGCAGCGCCGGCCAGCCGGCCACTATGATCCGCGTCGGCAATAGCGGCTTTGCCGAGCACTTCGGCGAGTTCGAGGCGGTTTGCCGCGACCAGTCGCGACCGCGGCTCAACGCCCACGCACAACTCGATCAGTGAACGAGCCGGCGCGTCCGAGTTCCAGCGTCGGAAAACTGGTGGGATGCGGACCGACCGGATCGCGGATGACTTTCTTCACTCTAAGAGCGCGATGACTTCAGGTTGAGACTATCAAAGCCTTTTTGTCGCTTTCGACATAGCCGTTGAGTTAGGTTTTACCAATACTGAAACTGGCGGAAACGCCATGTTGGCTAGACCGTATCCGGATGTGGACTGCGCTCCAGTCCGTTCATTCCCGCGCAAGCGGGAATCCCACCTGGGCAGAGCGTCTGGTTCCCCGCTTTCGCGGGGACGAACGGACTGGAGCGCGATCCATTCAGCTTGAATCGATCGCGCT
>JANQIP010000155.1 GCA_028282095.1 Xanthobacteraceae bacterium
TTGGCAGACTTTTCGGACAAGATCATGCGACATAACAAGAGCATGATCCCGAAAAGTTGGCAGACTTTTCGGACAAGATCATGCGACATAACAAAGAGAAATGGAGCGCGATGGGTTCAATTCGAGTGAATCGCGCTCCAGAGACGTGCATTCTCTGTGGCGAACCGGTTTCCGCTTCGCTCTAAGGGACGCATTTTGTTCGGCGGAGCAGTTTCCAACGCGTCGGAAAATGCTCTAGGAGGAGAGCGACATCTTGCGGGACAACGGCTGGCTTTAGATGGCTGACTACTATCCGTTGATCGCCAAGGCCGTTGCCGGCCTGGAGAAGAACACCGGAGAAGGGCGCCGTATTCTATACGAGCGCGCCCGCGATGCGCTTGTGGCTCAGCTCCGATCGGTCACGCCCGCGCTCAGCGAGTCCGACATCACGCGGGAGCGGCTTGCGCTCGAAGAGGCGATTCGCAAGGTCGAGGCGGACGCAGCCCGACGGGCGCGCGGCGCGCCCGTTACGACGAGGTCGGAGCGGCGGGCAGGCGCAACTGCAGAGCAGCCAGAAGGCGCATCAGGTCCGTCGGCCGCCGCCGCGGGCGCAATGGATATGCCGCAAGGCGCCGCAGACGGCGGAGCCGGAACGTCCGACGAGGCGGATCAGACTGCCGACGCGCCGCTGCCGCGGCGCCACGGATTTACCGATCAACCCTCGCTCAAGGACCAAGGGCTGAGGGGATTCCGCGATGTGGTCGCCGAAGCCGAGGGATCGGGCGAGGCGGCCGAGCCAGCCTCAGAATCGGTGGGTGAGACATTCGCCGCGACGGAGCCGACTGAGGATGCCGACCGCATCGAACCGCAGCTCAAGCGCGAGGAACTGCGGCCGATCCGGCGTCGGTTGCCCCCGCGGCCGCTGGCGCGTGAAACCCCGGTTCCACCCCCGCGCGAGGGAACGGAGCCGCGCAAGAGCGCGCCGCCAAACATACGCGAAACCGGCCGGCCCGAACCGCCGCCGCTCCCGCGGTCCGGCGCAGGCGAGCGCGCCGACCGGGCCGATCCGGTCGCGCCATGGTTTGGCGGCGGTCGGCGGTCGGCGGCGGGCGAACCGGGGCCGGTCCCGGGCGCAAGACGCGAACCGGACTCCGGGCGGCCCTCGCGCGCCGAACCAACCGACCTCGATTTCGCGCCGAGAGACAAATCGCATCCGCCCTTCCGTTTTGACGAGGATGATGAGGAAATTGCAGGGGCCGAGCGGCCCTTTCCGTTACGGCGCGAACAGATGGAGGCGCGCGAAGGCGCGTCCGGAAGCCCGCGCACGATGGTCGGCGCGGGCATCGGCCGTGTCGTTGTGGTGGCGGCTGCGATCGTAGCGGTCGTACTGGGCCTCTCGGGGCTCGTCTACTGGCAGTGGCCGATGATCGCCGGTCTGTTCACCGGTTCAAAAGTCACGGCAACCACGCCGGCGACCCCGCAGACGACCCCGCCCCCCAGCTCCAAGATCACCGATCGCATCGGTACGCCGGCCACGGGCAGCCGGCCGCAGGAGGGAGCAACGGTCGCCCAGCGTGTCGTGCTCTATGAGGAGGATCCCGATAATCCCAAGGGAAAACGCTACGTGGGAACGGCGATCTGGACCACGGAGCAGGTTGCGTCCGGGCCGGGACAACCGCCCGACATCGCCGTGCGGGCGGAGATCGAGATTCCGGAGCCGAAGATTACTGTGCAATGGTCGCTTCGCCGCAACACCGACAAGGCATTGCCGGCCAGCCACACGATCGAGATCGTCTTTTCTCTGCCGCCGGATTTCCCCAATGGCAGCGTCTCGAATATTCCCGGCGTCCTGATGAAACAGGCCGAGCAAACCCGTGGCGTGCCGCTTGCCGGACTAGCGGTCAAGGTCACGGACGGCTTCTTCTTGATCGGTCTGTCCTCGGCGGCCACCGATGTGAAACGCAATATCCAGCTCCTCAAGGAGCGGGCATGGGTCGACATGCCGGTGGTCTACTCCAATGGGCGGCGGGCGATCGTGGCGATCGAAAAGGGCACGCCGGGCGAACGCGCCTTCGCCGAGGCTTTCGCCGCCTGGGGCGAATAGCTTTGAGCACGATCCGAGAAGTTGGCAGACTTTTCGGACAAGATCATGCGACCAAACAAAGAGAAGTGAGCGCGATTGATTCGACCTGGAGCGATCGCGCTCAAGAACCTTCTCCCCGCTTGCGGGGAGAAGGTGGCGAGCGGCACTTGCCGCGAGCCGGATGAGGGGCTCTTCCGGCATGCGCGGTGCAAATCGGACCAGTACCGGTTGCGACGCCCCCTCCGCCGCAACACCGACGCCTTGATGCACGCGCCAGGCGTGCTTGAAACGATCGCAGGCGCCTTGGCAGCGCTGCAGCCCCTCACCCGCCGCGCTTCGCGCGTCGACCTCTCCCCGCAAGCGGGGAGAGGTATTGTGGCGGCATTAGTCTAATGCACGCGGCCGACCGAGAACTCGACGGCTTCTTCGAGCGCGGTCTTCATCGGCGAGGCGGGAAACAACGCGAGCGCGTCCTTGGCGATCGCCCCGTAGTGGCGCGCGCGCGTGAACGTGTCGTCGAGGGCGCGGTGCTTGGTCATCAGGCCGACCGCATGATGGAGGTCGTCGTCGGTCGCCTCGCCGCATTCGAGCGTACGCCGCCAGAATTCGCGTTCGGGGTCCGACCCGCGGCGAAACGCAAGCACGACCGGCAGCGTGATCTTGCCCTCACGGAAATCGTCGCCGATATTCTTGCCGAGCTTGGCCGCCTTGCCACCATAGTCGAGCGCATCGTCGACGAGCTGGAAAGCAATGCCGAGATTCATCCCGAATGATCGGCAGGCCGCCTGTTCCGGCTTGGGCCGGCCGGCAATGACGGGGCCGACCTCGGAGGCGGCGGCGAACAGCTCGGCGGTCTTGGCGCGGATGACCGCCAGATATTCGTCCTCGGTGGTCGCAGTGTTCTTGGCGGTGCCAAGCTGGCGAACCTCGCCTTCCGCGATCACCGCGGCGGCCGAGGAGAGGATCTCGAGCGCCCGCAGCGAGCCCACCTCCACCATCAGCTTGAAGGCCTGTCCAAGCAGGAAATCGCCGACCAGAACGCTCGCCTCGTTTCCCCACAGCATGCGCGCGGCGAGCTTGCCCCGCCGCATGCTACTTTCGTCGACCACGTCGTCGTGCAGCAGCGTCGCCGTGTGCATGAACTCAACCGCGGCGGCTAGCTTGACATGGCCCTCGCCGCCATAGCCGAACAACTGCGCCATGGCGATTGTGAGCATCGGCCGCAGCCGCTTGCCGCCCGAGGCGATGAGGTGGTTGGCCACCTCGGGGATCATGGTGACTTCGGAGCCCGTGCAGGCAAGGATCGCGGCGTTGACGCGCGCCATGTCGGTCGTGACGAGATTCACGAGCCGGTCGATCGAAACGCCGGCATGAGTTTCAAACGGAATAACGACGGCCAACCCACTGCTCCGAAACCGCGGCGACTGCGGAACGCGCGACCAAGGCGGGAATAAGGATAATAGAAATGCTGCGCTCGCTCGACAAGTGCGCCGTTTGCCGCTCTGACGACCCCCGTGCCGACGCAGGAGAAAGAAACGTGACACGCCCTGCGGCCAAAGACAACAAGGCCGAGGCAAATGCACGCAGTTTCCGCATGGCCGTGCTCGTGCTCTGCTACAACGATGAGGCCGCGATCGCGCACGCCGTTCGCGACTTCGGCGCGGTGTTACCGGACGCTGCGCTCGATGTCTACGACAACAATTCCACCGACCGCACGATCGGGATGGCGCGCTCTACCGACGCGATCCTTCGCAGGCTCGCGCCGCAAGGCAAGCGCCGTTGGGGGCGCGGCACATGTTCCCCGACGTCGAAGCCGGCATCTATCTCCGTGCCGACGGCGACGCGACCTAGTGTTTCCTTCTCTGACGGTCCGATCCCGGACCGTCAGAGAAGGAACACTAGCTAATCCAATGCTCTGTGATGCGGCACCAACGCAATGAGACAAGCCCAAGCGTTGGTGCCGCATCACTAGCACACGCCGGGCGCAAGAACGATGATTGCGATCGCCCGCGGACTTAATACTTGAGACTGTGACGCGGGCCGACGCGAGATGAAGCGGCTCGCCGATCTTGCGCTGTCGCTGCCGGCCGTTCGACTGCGCGGGCGCACGGAAGGGCTTCGGGTGTCATGAAGGAGATTCTGCGCACCAATGATGCGGTGCTCGTTTCCGCGGTCGCGGCATTGCTGCAGGCGGCGGGAATCCGCTATTGGGTGGCCGACCAGAATATGAGCGTGCTCGAAGGCTCGATCGGCGTGCTGCCGCGCCGGCTGCTCGTGCCTGAGGAAAACGAGAAGACGGCGCGCGCGCTATTGCGCGAGGCCGGTTTCGGGGACGAATTGCGGCGCGATGGCGCGTGAATCGCTCGGCGCGGAGTGGACCGATGATGCCGTGCTCGGCGGACGGCTGCGGCTGCTGCAGCCGCGACGCGGCCATCGCTTCGGCCACGATGCGATACTGCTCGCCGCGGCGACCGGCGGGCTCGCGGGCGAGCACGCCGTCGAGCTCGGCGCCGGGGTCGGAACGGCAGGGCTTGTGCTCGCTCAGCGGGTCGCGGGCTTGCGCCTGACGCTGATCGAGATCGATCCGACGCTCGCCGATGCCGCGTCCATGAACGCGCAGCGTAACGGGCTCGGCGACCGGGTCGCAGCGATCGCGCTCGACGTGACGGCGGCGGCGGCGGCCTTCACTGCGGCTGCGCTCGGTCCGGGCAGCGTGCAGCGCGTGCTGATGAACCCACCCTTCCACGATGCGGCGACGCGGCAGATCTCGCCCGATCCGGCGCGCCGCCGCGCTCACGCGGACATGAGCGGTATGCTCGCGCAATGGGTGCAGACGGCCTCGCGTCTGCTGCAGCCCGGCGGCGTGCTGACGCTGATCGGCTCGGCCGACCGGCTCGCCGATGTGTTGTCGGCTCTGGGTCACGGGTTTGGGGCGGTCGTCATCCTTCCCGTCTTTCCCAAACCGGACGTGCCGGCCGTCCGCATTCTTGTGCGCGCGGTCAAGCAAAGCCGCGGACCGCTTGCGTTGCTCGGCGGCCTCACGCTTAACGGCGCGGACGGACGGCCGAGCGTTCAAGCCGAGGCGATCCTGCGCGACGGCGTGCTGCTGCCGCTCGCCGAGGATTGAGCGTTGTTGCGCTGAATTCGATTTGGAACAAAGCCAATGAAGAACAAACGGAGCAAGTTCCGATTCCGTCGGGCCGGAGTTCGCTCTTCTATCGGAAAAGTCTGCCAACTCTTCGCTGGAACCAGAGTTCGCCCTGATTCCTTTGACGGTCGCGTCTTGTACGGCGAACCGGTTTCCACTTCCCCCGAAAACGCTCTAATGGTCCCTGCGAGCGTGCTGAACTGGGCCCGTCAGGTGCAGATGGCGATGGACCCGAACGCTGCCGCCGCCGTTATTGTTTCGTCGAGAGAGAAATATCTGCATTGCGGGTCCTATGCCGATGTCCGAGATCAGCGAGGCTAAAGCTCAAAGCGGGATGTTGTCCGGCCTTCACCGGCTCTTTCACCCGGTGCTGCCGAAGCGCTGGCGCGCCGATGCCGTAATCGTGCCGGTGGTTCGCCTGACCGGTGTCATCGGGTTTGCGACGCCGTTGCGGCCGGGTATCACGCTCGCGGGTTTTGCCCGGGCGCTCGAGCGCGCCTTCGGCGGGGGCAAGGTGAAGGCGGTTGCGCTCGCAATCAACTCGCCGGGCGGATCGGCGGCCCAGTCGCATCTGATCTTCCGCCGCATACGGCAGCTCGCCGACGAGAACGAAGTGCCGGTGATCGCCGTCGTCGAAGACGTCGCCGCTTCGGGCGGCTACATGATCGCCTGCGCGGCCGACGAGATCGTGTGCGATCCGACCTCGATCGTCGGTTCGATCGGAGTGATCGGGGCGACCTTCGGATTCAATGAGGCGATCCACAAGCTCGGGATCGAGCGGCGTATCTACACCGCGGGTGAGCACAAGGCCATGCTCGACCCGTTCCTGCCGGAAAAGCCCGAGGAGGTCGAACGCATCAAGGCGATCCAGAACGAGATCCATCAGACCTTCATCGATCTCGTGCGCGCGCGCCGCGGCGAGCGCCTCACCGGCCCGGAAAAAACCTTGTTCTCCGGCGAGTACTGGACCGCGCCGACGGCGCTCGGCTATGGTTTGATCGACCGGATCGGCGATCTGCGATCGTATCTGCGCGAGCGCTTCGGGGAGGAGGTGGTGACGCCGCTGATCAGCCCCGAGCGCGGCCTGTTCGGCCGGCGCACGCCGGGTGTCTTGGAAGAGCCGGGCTTCTTGGCCGGCCGGTCCAGCGTGGATGAGCTTGTTTCCGCCTTCGAAGCGCGGGCGATCTGGGCGCGTTTCGGGCTCTGACCGACGGCATCGCAGGAGACGAAAAGGCAGGACCGATGCTACCTTTCGCGATTCCTCCCATGGTCACGGCGGTCATTGGCGCCGTCGGGGCGGTGGCGGTCACCCGTGCGCTGGTAAAGGAGTGGCGCCGCGTCAATGCCGAACTCGACCGGGTCTCGCCCGCGACGGAGGAAGCCGCCGAGCGCGAGCGACTTCCCAAGCTGCGCCCCGATCCGCGCACCGGCGTCTACCGGCCGGAGTGAGATCGGACAAGAGCCAGGCATGTGTGCAGCCTCGCCAAGCTCGCCTTGACCCTTGTAAGGACCGCCGATACCGTCCAGCACCCTGTGCATTGTGTTAGAGCATGATCCCGAAAAGTTGGCAGACTTTTCGGACAAGATCATGCGACAAAACAAAGAGAAAGAGAGCGCGATTGAATCGACCGAAATCAATCGCGCTCTAAGTGACGCCGGCTGATTCGGCGGCAAGCGCGCTGCCCGGCCGACATTGCTTTGGAGCGTTTTCAGGCGAAGTGGAACCCGGTTCGCCGTAGAAAACGCGACAGGTAAAGAGCGTTTTCAGGCGAAGTGGAACCCGGTTCGCCGCAGAAAACGCGACGGGAAAAGAGCGTTTTCAGGCGAAGTGGACGCCGGTTCGCCGTAGAAAACGCGACGGTAAAACAACGACTGATCCGATCATCCGCCATTTCCGCAAGCAGCCATGGCCGCCTCGCAACTGCCGCCGCATATGCGCCCCGACCGCTCGTTCCAGGGGCTGATCCTCGCTCTGCAGCGCTACTGGGCGGACTATGGCTGCGTGATCCTGCAGCCCTACGACATGGAAGTCGGCGCCGGCACGTTCCATCCCGCGACGACGCTGCGTTCGCTCGGGCCGCGGCCGTGGAACGCCGCCTATGTGCAGCCCTCGCGCCGCCCGAAGGACGGACGCTATGGCGAGAACCCCAATCGGCTGCAGCATTACTACCAGTTCCAAGTGATCCTGAAGCCGTCACCGCCCGACATCCAGGACCTCTATCTCAAGTCGCTTGCCGCGATCGGCATCGATTCGCGCCTGCACGATATCCGTTTTGTCGAGGACGATTGGGAGAGCCCGACGCTGGGCGCCTGGGGGCTCGGCTGGGAGTGCTGGTGCGACGGCATGGAGGTCTCGCAGTTCACCTATTTTCAGCAGGTCGCGGGTTTCGAATGCGCGCCCGTATCCGGCGAACTGACCTACGGCCTTGAGCGGCTCGCCATGTATGTGCAGGGCGTCGACCGCGTGTTCGATCTTAACTTCAACGGCCGCGATGATGAGAAGCGCGTGAGCTATGGCGACGTCTTCCTGCAAGCCGAGCAGGAATATTCACGCCACAATTTCGAGCATGCCGACACCGGCATGCTGTTCGAGCAGTTCCGCATGGCCGAAAGCGCCTGCCGGCAATATCTCGACGCCGGCTGGGCGAACGGCAACAAGGGCCGGCACCTGATGGCGCTGCCCGCCTACGACCAGTGCATCAAAGCAAGCCATGTGTTCAACCTGCTCGACGCCCGCGGCGTGATCTCGGTGACCGAGCGGCAGAGCTACATCCTGCGCGTGCGCGACCTTGCCAAGGCATGCGGCGAAGCCTGGCTCGCAACCGACGGCGGCGGCGCGAACTGATCAAGGGGGTGGGAGGCCGATGGCATGATGATCGAACCCGAAATCGGCGGCCGGCAGCCGAAAGACATTATGACGAGTTAGATTTAATGGTGATCGTCCGCACGATCATGGCGCACTGATGCCCGACCTACTGCTCGAACTCCTGTCGGAAGAAATCCCGGCGCGCATGCAGGGGCGGGCGACGGAGGATTTGCGCAAGCTCGTCACCGAACGTCTGGTCGACGCGGGACTCGTCTATGAGGGAGCCAAAGCCTTCGCAACGCCCCGCCGGCTTACTTTGTACGTGCAGGGCGTTCCCGCGCGCCAGCCGGATCTGCGGGAAGAACGCAAGGGCCCGCGCCTCGGCGCGCCGGAGGTGGCGGTACAAGGCTTCCTCAAGAGCGCGGGCCTTTCATCGCTGGCCAATGCTACGATCCAGCGTGACCCGAAGAAGGGCGACTTCTACGTCGCGCTCATCGAGAAACCGGGCCGCCCGGCGATCGAGGTGCTCGCGGAGATTCTGCCGATCGTGATCCGCACTTTTCCGTGGCCGAAATCCATGCGCTGGGGCTCCGGGCGGCTCACTTGGGTGCGCCCGCTGCATTCGATCGTCGCAACCTTCGGTCCGGAGACCGAGGAACCCGACATCGTGCCGTTTTCGGTCGACGACATCGCCGTCGGCAATGCCACCAGCGGCCACCGGTTCATGGCACCCAAGGCGATCCGGGTGAAGCGCTTCGACGATTATGCGCGCAAGCTCGAAAAGGCCAAGGTCGTGCTCGATCCGGCGCGCCGCAAGGACACGATCGCGCATGAGGCGCGTCAGCTTGCTTTCGCGCAAGGGCTCGACCTCGTCGAGGACGATGCGCTGCTCGACGAGGTCGCCGGGCTCGTAGAATGGCCGGTGGTGCTGATGGGAACGTTCGATGCGGCCTTCCTCGCCATCCCTGGCGAGGTCATCCGCAGCACCATCCGCAACAACCAAAAGTGCTTCGTTGTGCGCCGCGGATCGCAAGAGGGATCATCGCCCGTCGGAACGCACGGCGCGGCCCCGCAGGGCGGGATGACGAACGGGCTCGCGCCGAAATTCATCCTCGTGTCGAACATCGAAGCGACGGACGGCGGGGCGTCGATCATCGCCGGCAATGAGCGGGTGATCCATGCCCGGCTGTCGGACGCGAAGTTCTTCTACGAGACCGACCTCAAGACGCGGCTCGAGGACCGGCTGCACAAGTTCCAGGGTATCGTCTTTCACGAAAAGCTCGGCAGCCAATGGGAACGGATCGAGCGCATCGGGCTGCTCGCGGCCGAGCTTGCGCCGCTCGTCGGTGCCGATGTCGAGCTGGCCAAGCGCGCAGCGCTCCTGTGCAAGGCCGATCTCTTGACCGAGGTGGTCGGCGAGTTCCCCGAACTGCAGGGCGTGATGGGCCGCTACTATGCGCTGGCGCAGGGCGAGGACGACAGCGTCGCGCGCGCCTGCGAGGAGCACTACAAGCCGATCGGACCGAGCGACCGCGTGCCGGCCGATCCGGTATCGGTCGCAGTGGCGCTTGCCGACAAGATCGACACGCTGGTCGGTTTTTGGGCAATCGACGAAAAACCGACGGGCTCGAAGGACCCGTTCGCGCTTCGCCGCGCTGCACTCGGCGTGATCCGGATCGTCCTCGACAATGGCCTGCGCTGCCGCCTCTCGAATTTGATCGAGGGTTATCTGGTCCATTTGCGGCTCGAACCGCGCGAGGGAACCGAACCGGTCGGCGAGGCAGCGCCTCGCAGCCGGCCGGGCGCTGCCGGGTTCTCGGACGGCCTGCTCGGTTTTTTCGCCGATCGCCTCAAGGTGCAGTTACGCGAACAGGGCGCACGGCATGATCTCGTCGATGCGGTGTTCGCGCTTGAAGGACAGGACGATCTCCTTTTGATCGCGCGGCGTGTCGAGGCGCTGGCGGGGCTGCTCGACAGCACGGACGGGCAGAACCTGCTCGCCGGCTACAAGCGTGCGACCAACATCATCCGCATTGAGGAAAAGCGCGACCAGACGCGCTATGCCGGTGCGGCCGATCCCACGCTCTATCGCCAGGCGGAGGAACGCGAACTCGCGCAAGCGATCGGGGCCGCCGAGGCCGAGGCCAAAGACGCGATCGCACGCGAGGATTTTGCCGCGGCGATGAGCGCGATGGCAAAGCTGCGCCCGCATGTCGATTCGTTCTTCGAACGCGTCACGGTGAACCTCGAAGGCGGCGAGGAGGAAAAGAAAGTCCGCGTGAACCGCCTCAAACTGCTCAACCAGATCCGCACGGCGACACTCGCGGTCGCCGACTTCTCCAGGATCGAGGGATGACAAGCCCCATGCCAAGTCGCGCCGCGTGACCGCGGCCGATCATCGCAAGCGTCAGGTTCTTCCAGTTCTTCGTCATCAACAACCAGCGAAAGGTTGCCGTCATGGAGCTCTCGGTTTCGAATCTTCAGCCGCTTGTCGCGCTGGTCGCCGGCGTTCTCATTCTCGTTATGCCGCGACTGCTCAATTACATCGTCGCCATCTATTTGATCATCGCCGGTATTGTCGGACTCGGCTTTATCAAGTAACGGCGAAGCTGCACGATCGCCGCTGATCCCGAGCGGTGCACTGCCCACCCGCGTCAAGAGCGGACTTGCACGTAAGCCTGAGAGGTGCTTTGCATGCCGCCGAGTCGTAAACCGGAGCGAGACGCCATGGCCAAATTGACCAAGACAAGTCGCCGATCAACGACGAGCGCCAAAGGAGGAAGGTCGGCCACCAAACCCAAGACAAAAGCCAAACCCAAGCCCGCCGTGAAGCTCACCAGCTCCAGCTCCAAGCCGAAACGGACCGCGACACGTTCAACGGCCAAGCCGGCGACACGTTCAACGGCCAAGCCGGCGACGCGTTCAGCGGCCAAGCCCGCAGCGCGTCCAAGCGCCAAGCCGGCGGCGCGTTCAACGGCCAAGCCCGCAGCGCGCGCAAGCGCCAAGCCGGCGGCGCGTTCGAACGCCAAGCCGGCGGCGCGTTCAACCACCAAGCCGGCGGCACGTTCAACGGCCAAACCCGCAGCGCGCTCGAGCGCCAAGCCTACGGCGCGCGTAAGTCCCAAGCCGGTAAAGGCGGCCAAGAAGCATCCGGTAGCGACCACCAAGAAGCGCACGGCCGCCTCCGCTGTGACGCCGACCGCCAAGCGCAGCTCGCCGGGCGAGCCGACGGCGATCAAGGGAAAGTGGGTCTATACCTTCGGGGGCGGCAAGTCCGAAGGCGCCGCAGGGATGAAGAACCTGCTCGGCGGCAAGGGCGCCAATCTCGCCGAGATGGCCAATCTGGGACTCCCGGTCCCGCCCGGTTTCACCATCACCACAGAGGTCTGCACTTATTTCTACGATAACAAGGAGACCTATCCGAAGGAGCTCAAGCAGCAGGTCGAGCAGGCGCTCGATTTCGTCGGAAAGGTCATGGGCAAGCGGTTCGGCGATCCCGAAGACCCGCTGCTGTTGTCGGTGCGCTCTGGGGCGCGGGCCTCGATGCCCGGCATGATGGACACCGTGCTCAATCTCGGTCTCAACGACCAGACCGTCGAGGCGCTAGCGCGCAAGTCGCAGGATCGGCGCTTCGCCTATGACTCCTATCGCCGCTTCATCAACATGTACTCGAACGTGGTGCTCGATATCGGCCACCATAATTTCGAGGAAATCCTCGACGCCTACAAGGATGAGCGCGGCTACAAGCTCGACACCGATCTCGACGCCGATGACTGGGTCAATATCGTAGACCTGTACAAGAAGCGCGTCGCGCGCGAGCCAGGCAAGTCGTTCCCGCAGGATCCGCACGAACAGTTGTGGGGCGCGGTCGGCGCCGTGTTCGGCTCGTGGATGAACCAGCGCGCCATCACCTATCGCAAACTGAACGCCGTGCCGTCATGGTGGGGCACGGCCGTCAATGTGCAGGCGATGGTGTTCGGCAATCTCGGCGAGACCTCCGCGACCGGCGTTGCCTTCAGCCGCAATCCCTCGACCGGCGATCGCCGCCTCTATGGCGAGTTCCTCATCAATGCCCAGGGCGAGGACGTGGTGGCGGGCCTTCGCACCCCGCAGGAGATCACCGAGGAGGCGCGGGTCGAATCCGGCTCCGACCGCCCGTCGATGGAGCGGGCAATGCCCGATCCGTACAAAGACCTGCTGAAATACTACACCAAGCTCGAGCGGCACTACCGTGACATGCAGGACATGGAATTCACGGTGGAGCAGGGCAAGCTGTGGATGCTGCAGACGCGCAACGGCAAGCGCACGGCGAAGGCGGCACTCAAGATCGCCGTCGAGCTTGCCAATGAAGGCGTGATCACCAAGGAAGAGGCGGTTTCCCGCGTCGAGCCCGCCTCGCTTGATCAGCTCCTGCACCCGACCATCGATCCCAAGGCTGACCGCACGGTGATCGGCACCGGCCTGCCGGCCTCTCCTGGTGCGGCCTGCGGCGAGATCGTGTTCAACTCCGACGAAGCCGAACAATTGAAGGGGCAGGGGCACGATGTCGTCCTGGTGCGGGTCGAAACCAGCCCCGAGGACATTCACGGCATGCATGCCGCCGAAGGCATTCTGACCACGCGTGGCGGCATGACCTCACATGCCGCCGTGGTCGCGCGCGGCATGGGCACGCCCTGCGTCGCCGGCGCAGGCGGCATGCGCGTCGACTACGCGGCCGAGACACTGACCGCGAGCGGCATGACCCTCAAGAAGGGCGACATCATCACCATCGACGGCTCGACCGGCCAGGTGCTCGCCGGCCGCGTCAAGATGCAGGATCCGGATTTGTCGGATGACTTCGCCACCTTGATGGGTTGGGCCGACAAATTGCGTCGCCTCAAGGTGCGCGCCAATGCCGAGACGCCGGACGATGCGCGCGTCGCGGTCAAGTTCGGCGCCGAGGGGATCGGCCTGTGCCGGACCGAGCACATGTTCTTCGAGGCCGACCGCATCCGTGCGGTGCGTGAGATGATCCTGGCCGACACCGAAGACCAACGGCGTGCGGCGCTTGCCAAGATCCTGCCGATGCAGCGCAACGACTTTGTCGAGCTGTTCGAGATCATGAAAGGCCTGCCGGTCACCATCCGGCTGCTCGATCCGCCGCTGCACGAGTTCCTGCCGCATTCCGAGGCGGAGACCGTGGAGGTGGCCAAATCGATGGGCGCCGATCCGCAGAAGCTGCTCGATCGGGCACGCGAACTCCACGAGTTCAACCCGATGCTCGGCTTCCGCGGTTGCCGCATCGCGGTCGCCTATCCGGAGATCGCCGAAATGCAGGCGCAGGCGATCTTCGAAGCGGCCGTGGTCGCCGGTAAGAAGACCGGTTCGCCGGTCGTGCCTGAGGTGATGATCCCGCTGGTCGGCACCAAGGCCGAGTTCGATCTCGTCAAGGAGCGCATCGACGCCGTCGCGGAGAAGGTCAAGGCCGAGACTAATGAGAAGCTCGAATACCAAGTCGGCACCATGATCGAGCTGCCGCGCGCTGCGTTGCAGGCCGGCGTGATCGCCGAGGGGGCCGAGTTCTTCTCGTTCGGCACCAACGACCTCACGCAGACCACTTTCGGCATCAGCCGTGACGATTCGGCGACCTTCCTCGGCACCTACACCGAGAAGAAGATCTTCGAGGTCGACCCGTTCGTGTCGCTCGACCAGGATGGCGTCGGCGAGCTGGTCAAGATCGCGGCCGAGCGTGGACGTGCGGCACGCAAGGACCTCAAGCTCGGCATCTGCGGCGAGCACGGGGGTGACCCGTCCTCGGTCTTGTTCTGCGACAGTATCGGGCTCGACTACGTATCGTGCTCGCCGTTCCGCGTGCCGATCGCACGGCTTGCCGCCGCGCAGGCCACCGTCGGCGGTGGAGGTTCGAGCACGGTGTAACCTCCTTCGGATGATCGCAGGCTTCCCTTTGGGAATCTGAGGGTGGCCTGATCTCCGCAGACCATAGGGTGGGCATGCGAAAGCATGCCCACCCTTTTTTTGGGCTGCTATCCCGGGCCGGGCGCGTGGGCACGGCGCGCATTGCGCGCCTTTGCCCACCCTACATCTGACTTCGCAGGCTCCTCAGGACGAGGAAACAAGTTGTTTTATATCCGCTTACCGTATTCGGCCTCCGCCGGTCGCGGTTGCCATTTCGCGTGAATATTGGTTCATTTCTTCGGAGATTCGCTGCTTCCCGCGGCGACTGCGATTGGATCGATCGATCATCGCTCAACGGTCGCAGCCGGACCGATGGCTTACCGACGCACCGAACGGCTTATCGAGCGGTTGGCCGCGCGCCGCGAGGATATCCTTTTGGCCGCGCGCGAGCTGGCAGCCGAGCGGGGCATTGCTGCGGTGCAGATCGCGCCGGTCGCCGAACGGGTGGGGATTGCTGCGGGAACGGTATATCGCTACTTCCCGGCCAAATCCGACCTCGTCGCCGCGCTCTTGCAGGCGACCGCCGAAGCCGAAATCGCCGCGATCCGCACCGCCGCCGCGTCGGCGCCCGGTGCGCTTTCCGCCCTCGCGGCCGCGATCATGACCTTTGCCGCGCGCACGATCGGTGGACCGCGTCTCGTTGCGGCCGCGCTATCCGAGCCGATCGACGCCGGTCTCGACAGTCTGCGGGTCGCCTTTCGCCGAACGTTGATGGCTGAATTCGAAGTCCATATCCGCGCCGCCGCGGCGGCAGGCCATTTGCCCCTCCAGGATACGGGAATTGCGGCTGCAGCGGTCCTCGGCGCGTTGGTCGAATGCGCAATCGGCCCTTTCGCACAAGAACGGCCAAATCCGATCGATCGTAAGGCTGCGGCGCAGGCGGCGGCGCTTCTCACTTTGCGGGCGCTTGGCATCGCCGATGCGCGTGCCCGCGGGTTGATTGTCCAGGCTCCCTCATCCCCTCAGGACGGCCCGTGATCGCGGTCGTTCGACATCAGTTTCGTGATTGTCTAAAATCAAGGACGCCAGCGAATCAGTAAGTCATAATAGAACAACTCTGGACGTCCTCTGCGATCGCGGGCCGGAGAAGATTATGCGCGATTTCGACAGATTCGATCGGTTTTCCGCAAACATCGGTGAGATGATGGAGCGGATGGGAATCGAATTCGACGATGATCTCGAAGAGTATTTCGGCCCCACCTTGGGCGCGGTGATTCGGACCTGCCAGTTGTGCCGGACGAGCGGGCTGTGCAGCGATTGGCTCGCGCGGGCGCCGGTTTCGGTTGCGCATGCGCCGTCGTTCTGCCCCTACGCCGACCGGCTCGAGGGGCTCGCGATCGACCATGCAGCCATCCCGCTGCGCACACACACTGTGCACTAGCGCATGATCCCGAAAAGTTGCAGACTTTTCGGACAAGGTCATGCGGCCAGACAAAGTGAAATAGAGCGCAATTGCTTCAGATTGAACCGGCCGCGCTGCACGTCTTCCTTTTGGGTCGCGCGATCGCGAAAAGTCTGCCAGCTTTTCGGGATCATGCTCCAAAGCAGCTCCTGACAGATCCAGACACCCGGCCGTAACATCATGCTGCCGAAACGCCTGTGGGCGGAGATGACGTGGCCGGATTTCTCCGCGTCCGCGACCGCGGACTGGGTGGCTGTCCTGCCGGTCGCCGCGGTTGAACAGCACGGGCCGCATCTGCCGCTCGGAACCGACAGTTTCATCGCCGAGGCCTATCTCGCGCGCGTGCTTGACCTCCTCGCGCCCGAACTGCCGGTGACACTGCTGCCGCTGCAAACGATCGGGCACTCAAGCGAGCATCTCGCCTTCCCCGGCACGCTTTCCGTCTCTGCGGTGACCTTCATCCGCGCCCTCACCGAGATCGGTGAATGCGTGCACCGCGCGGGCGTCAGGAGGCTCGTCATCGTCACCAGCCATGGCGGCAATGTGCAGGCGATCGAACTAGTGGCGCGGGACCTGCGGGTGCGCTTTGGCATGCTCGCCGTGACCTGCAGTTGGGATCGGCTCGGCTATCCGGCCGACCTGTTTGCCGACGGCGAATGGCGGCATGGCATTCACGGCGGCGACATCGAGACCTCGCTGATGCTCGCCGGCCGGCCGGCAACGGTGCGAATGGAAGCCGCGCCGGACGCGACGCCGACGAGCGTCGCTATGGAAGCAGCGTTCAGCTTGCTCGGCCCCCGCCGGCCTGCGGGTTTCGGCTGGATGACGCAAGACCTGCACCTTTGCGGCGCGGTCGGTGATGCGCGACCGGCGAGTGCCGCCAAGGGCGAGGCCGCCCTCGCCCATGGCGCGCAGGCCTTCGTCGCGCTGCTGGCCGAGGTCGCCCGCTTCGAGCTTGAACGTCTCGCCGACGGCCCGCTCGGCTGAGAGGAACCTGGGCGCAACCCTGATTGAACAATAAGCTCACAAATACACCCTTGGTTGCTCGCAGGCCAATCTTGCCCTAAACGCGCCCAGACAATCACGTATTCATAGAGGTGCGAAAAAACAGTCTATATATCAGTTGCTTCATCTCTTCCTGTGTGAATTGTCCTGCGAATTCACACAGGAAGCCACAGCGCACTACTCCTCACGCTCTCGAGTCGCCGCAATCCTCCCTTCCTCAAATCTCTCCAGCAGACGCTCAACCCGCGACGTATTCGGCATCTCGACTTTCGGCCGCTCCACCCACCGCTCGAAACGCTCCATTGTCCCTGCCTCAATTCTCTTTGGAGTATCAACCGGCAAAAGTAGCTTCGTGCGAAGCTCCTCTGCCAAATTTGTCAGAGTCCAAGGGTAGAACTGATACCCCATAATCATCGCGTAACCACCAGCATGAATCAGCGCGTCAGCCCACGTTTTAGGAAGCGCCCGGACCGCAAATACTGGCTTAACTCCTAGATGTATGCACATTCGAACCTTAGTAACGAACTCTTCGATGTCCATATACCCCAACGTATTCTTCACCTCTATCCCGTACGACAGTCCGCCTTTTTCAAAAACAAAATCTAGATTGTGGTTCGTTTCTGTCCATTCATGGTCCCCATTTCGTCTTGTAGATTCTCCTATCAGAACAAATCGTCCCCGAGCAAAAGCGGCGAGAACTAAGTGTTCCCCCTGCAGCCCGAGCGTCCCATCACTCGCTGCGCTGCTGTAACGATCCACTAGGTCGAACACCTCTGCTGCGGTCCGCTTGTAAAATCTGTATCTTTTGTTCCATAGGAGTTTGACCTCCGATCCGATGCTCAATACCCTTGTCTCGGCGGTTATTCGCCCCTCTTCGACCAAACGTCGTAAGGCTCTATTTGTTACCCAGTGAAAATACTCGCGCTCAAACAAAACCTCGAGCTGTCGACTATAGAACACGGCCTCGGGATTGTCCTCGAAATGCGCAAGCAGCCTAGCCCGTGCCCGTCCTTCATCACTACCATCAATCTTCCTGACGTTCCGCATCGCTCGCGGCCAACATTGCTTCTCCCTTCGCATTTATCTCGCGTATGCGCGAGACAAGCAACGAGGCACCAACGCTCAAATGATGCGCGCGCTCCAAACGACTTGCGTTCTTTTTTGGGCCTTTGAGACCTGTTGACTGCGCAATGGCAGACGGTGGCCACATAATTGGAAGAGCGGATCCCCGCTCCCGTGCTTCACTCCGCGAAGGTCGCACGCTTCGATTTCAGGCCGCGCGCACGGAAGCGACGAATTGGTCGAGGGCGTCCTTCAGGCGCGTGCTCTCCGAAGCGAGCGAGCGCGCCGAGCCGAGCACCTGGTCGGCGGCCGACCCGGTTTCGACGGCACCTTTGTTCACTTCAACGATATTGCTGGCGACTTGCAGCGTGCCTTCGGCGGCGCGGTGAACATTGGAGGAAATCTCCTTGGTCGCGGCGCCCTGCTCCTCGACCGCCGCGGCAATGGTGGAGCTGATTTCGGAAATGCGGCCGATCGTCGTTCCGATCTCCTTGATCGCCGAGACCGAATCGTCGGTCGCCTCCTGCATGCTCGCGATCTGGTCGCGGATTTCTTCGGTCGCCTTGCTGGTCTGGGCGGCGAGCGCCTTGACCTCTTGAGCGACGACAGCAAAGCCCTTGCCGGATTCGCCGGCGCGCGCCGCTTCGATCGTCGCATTGAGCGCGAGCAGATTGGTTTGCTCGGCGATCGCCGTGATCAGCTTGACCACGTCGCCGATCTTGGCGGCCGCCTGCGACAAGGCGGTGATCCGGCCATCGGTCTTTTGTGCCTGGCCGACGGCTTCACTCGCGATCCGGTTGGACTCCGCCACTTGGCGGGCGATCTCATGCACCGAGCAGCTCAGTTGCTCGGTCGCGGCCGCAACCGACTGCACATTGGAAGACGCGTCTTCGGACGCCCCGGCCACGACCGTGGTGAGGTCGTTGGTCGTCCGCGCGTTACCACTGAGCGTGCCGGCCGTGGTTTCCAGCTCGGTCGAAGCGGTCGAGATGGCGTCGATGACGGTGCGGAAAGAGCCGCTCAGCCGGTCGATCACGTCCTGCTTCGCCTTCAAATCCGAGTCGAGATAGACCGAGATCGCGAAATCCATGTCGAGCAGCGCCGCCGTCGTGAGTGCGGTCAAGAGCTTCGCCTTGTGGGCCTGGCGGGCGCGCGCCTTGCTCCCGAATCCTCCCGACGCAAGTTCGGTCTCGATCGCAGCCAGCAAGCCACACAGCACGATGTTATAGCTGCCGATATACCAGCGCGGTGCAATTCCCAGCCTCTGGTGCGCCTTGCCGACCCGCGTCACCGAATTCACATAGGACTCGTCGAACTCCGCGGCCGCGATCAGGTCCCAATGCTTGAGCTGCATGTCGCGGGCGTGGCGCGTATGGGCTTTGTTATTGAACAGGCGCGCCATGTCGGGAAATTGTCCGAGATGCTCGTAGAAGGCGTCGAGCACGTCCGGCAGCACCCGCATGATCAGCGGGCGCAGTTCGAGCAAAGACTGGCGGACGCTCTCGTCCATGCGGACGAAGGCGAGGCGGGCTTGTAGAGCGGTGTCGGTCATCGATCTGTCCGTTCGGCTGTGAGGGGTCCCGGCGAAGCCGCGCCCGCCGGCCAACTTTTACGGTTTTCGTTAAGAAAGGCTGAGCCGGCCGTTCGGGCCGATCGAAATTCCTCTTTTTAATCAGAGCGGGTTGCGGCCTCGCTGCGATATTGTTCAGGTCTGATTGTAAACGCATTGTTCAGTTTTGATTGTAAGATGGCCACGCTGCTCGTAGGCAGCGGGGAAATATTTCATGTATTCGGAGCGTAGCGCCGGCGATCGCGTCGAGTTCGAGCACGGCTATGCCGCGCGGATCATGGGAATCGACGGCACCTGGCAGCGCGAAGTGCTGCTTGAGGAAGTGTCGGACGGTGAAGCCAAGCTCACTGTTTTCGGCTCCGTCGACGGCATCAATCTCGACGAGTTCTTTCTCGTGTTGTCGACCTGGGGAAACGCTCATCGCCGCTGTGAGCGCGTGTGGCTCAATGGTGATCAGGTCGGCGTGCGTTTCCTGAAAAACGCCGAGCGCAAACCTCGCCGCGAACGCAGACGGCCGAAATTCGAGGTCTGACCGCTCTTCTTGCTTGCTTTGCTTGTCGCGTTTTCCGCGGCGAACCGGATTCCACTTCGCCTGAAAACGCTCTGGCGCCTCTGTTGTGGTCCCGACCTCGCCGGTTGACGAACTGGCCAGTGAAGCAATCGCGCTCCGTTGTCATCTTCACGTCAAACGGAAGGCCCTAGGTTTCTGTCGGCTAACCGGCAAGCCCATACAAGCCTATATTTGCCGCAAAACGCGTTGAGCCTTGCAGCCGAATCAGGTGCAAGACCAGACTTTGGAGCATGATCCCGAAAAGTTGGCAGACTTTTCGGACAAGATTATGCGACCAGACAGAGAGGCGCATGATCCCGACAAGTTGGCAGCCCTTTCGGACAAGATCATGCGACCAAACAGAGAGAAAGGGAGCGCGATTGAATCAACCTGAAGCGATCGCGCCCTGCAAGAGGTCGCCCATGTTGAATAGTACACCCGACCCTGACCTCCGGCGCGCGATGGTCCTCGCGGCCGGACTAGGCACGCGTATGCGTACTCTGACCGAAGCACGGCCGAAGCCGTTGGTCGCCGTCAGCGGCAAACCGTTGATCGACCACGTGCTCGACAAGCTCACCGCGGCAGGCGTCGAGACGGCGGTCGTCAACGTTCATTACTTTGCCGATCAGATCGAGCAGCACCTCAAGGCGCGCCGCGCGCCCCATATCGTCATCTCAGACGAACGCCGCGGGCTGCTCGGCACCGGCGGAGGCGTCGCCATGGCGCTTCCCCAACTCGGCGAAGCGCCGTTCTTCCACGTCAATTCCGATACGATCTGGATCGATGGCGTATCGCCCAATCTGGACCGCCTTGCCGACGCGTTCCGGCCCGAGAGGATGGATGCGCTTCTCCTGCTGGCACCGACTGCGACCAGCGTCGGTTATACCGGCCGTGGGGATTTCGCCATGGCACCCGACGGACGCCTGCGCAAACGTGGCGAGCGCGATGTCGTGCCCTTCGTCTATGCCGGCGTTGCCGTTCTCAGCCCGGCCCTGTTCGCCGATGCGCCGGAAGGCGCCTTTCCGCTCACCGCCTTGTTCGCTCGCGCGGAAGAGGAAAGCCGGCTCTACGGGTTGCGGCTCGAAGGCGTCTGGATGCATGTCGGCACGCCCGAAGCAGTCAGCGCCGCTGAAGCCGCGATCCTTACCAGTGCTGCCTGAGGCCGCGGCGCACCCTACCCAAGAGCTCACGCAAGAGGCCGGATTACGCTGCGTCATGAAGACGCCGACCTTCGATCGGCCTCTTCATCGAACTGAAGGAACGATTTTTGCTAAAGGTCCATTTTGCTTAAGGTCCATTGCGCCGCGTACCTGCCGCGGGGTCGGTTATCGCATCGGAAAAAAGGAGTATCCGGCGGCGAAACCTGCCCCTGAATCCGATCCTAAAGTGCGACCGATTGGCCCAGGAAATGCGACTAACTGATTGCAGCCTGTAGAAATTTCGAAGCCGACAAATTAAAATTCACTTGGTGGTAATCCAGCAATTTGGTACCGGGTTGTCGGTTCCAATACGTATTGGGACCGGTGGACGCGACGCAATCGCGGGATTATGCACCATTACGAAGGAGTGTGGCTCCGTTCGCGTCCGTCTCGTTGTGCGGGCGCCGTCCTCCGCCCCTGTCGTAGCTGAGCAGATGATACCTACGACAGGCCCGAACTCAAGAGCCCCACGCACGCCCGAACCGAGGTGAGGAATGTACCCGATCGTTCGCCGTGAAGACTTTTCCGATACCACGTTTCTTTGGGAGGTCCACGCGCCCGATGTCGCGCAGTCGGCGCAGCCCGGCCATTTCGTCATGCTTCGGCTCTACGATGGGGGCGAGCGCATTCCACTGACCGTTGCCGACTATGACCGCGACCATGGAACCATCACCATGGTGGTGCAGACGCTCGGCAAGACGACGCATGAGATGCGCGACGACTTCAAGCAGGGCGACAGATTCGCCGACTTTGTCGGGCCGCTCGGTCTGCCGCAGCACGTCGATACGGTTGGGCATGTCGTGCTGGTGGGCGGCGGGCTGGGTGTTGCGCCGGTCTACCCGCAATTGCGCGCCTTCAAGGAGGCCGGCAACCGCACCACCGCGATCATGGGCTTCCGCAACAAGGACCTCGTGTTCTGGGAGGACAAGTTCAGCGAGTACGCCGACGAGCTGATCATCTGCACCGACGACGGCAGCTACGGCAAGCCGGGGCTGGTCACCGGCGCGCTGCAGGAGGTGCTGGAGCGCGAAAAGGTGGACCGCGTGATCGCCATCGGCCCGCTGCCGATGATGAATGCCTGCGTGGAGACCACACGGCCGTTCGGCGTCAAGACCATGGTGTCGCTCAACACCATCATGGTGGACGGCACCGGCATGTGCGGCTCGTGCCGCGTGACCGTCGGCGGCGAGGTCAAGTTCGCCTGCGTCGACGGTCCCGACTTCGACGGCCATCAGGTCGATTTCAAGGAGCTGTATGCGCGCCAGAAGCGCTTCAAGCCGCAGGAGACGCAGGCCAACGAGCATTTCGATCGCCTCTGCCAGGTCGAGAAGCAACTGCTCATCGACGGCAAGCGCAACTACAAGAAATTCTCCGCGCTCGAGCCCGACCAGGTGAAGATGCCGGAGCGCGACCCGCACGAGCGCGCGCGGAACTTCAAAGAGGTCAATCTCGGCTACTCGATCGCCGACGCGCTGCGCGAGGCCGAGCGCTGCATCCAGTGCGCCAAGCCGACCTGCATCGCCGGATGCCCGGTCGGCATCGACATTCCGACCTTCGTCCGCAAGCTCATGGTGCGCGACGTCGACGGCGCGCTGGAGACCATTTACGAGTCCAGCATCTTCCCCTCGATCTGCGGACGTGTTTGTCCGCAGGAGACGCAATGCGAGGCGCAGTGCATCCTCATACGCAACAAGGGCCGCAAGCTGGAATCGGTCGGAATCGGTCGGTTGGAACGCTTCGTCGGTGACCATGCCCGTCCGCCCAAGGCGGTCCCGCCGGTGATCGAGAATCCCCTCGGCAAGGTCGCGATCGTCGGCTCCGGTCCCGCGGGCCTTGCCGCCGCCGCCGACCTCGTCAAGTTCGGCGCGACCGTGACGGTCTACGAGGCGCTGCACGTTCTCGGCGGTGTGCTGCAGTACGGCATTCCGACCTTCCGCCTGCCGCGCGACATCATCGATCGTGAGATTCAGCGCCTCAAGGACATGGGCGTGCGCTTCGAGATCAATAAGGTCATCGGCAAGACCTTTACCATTGCCGATCTGACGGAGAAGATGGGTTTTGACGCGGTGTTCGTCGGCGCCGGCGCCGGCGCGCCGTCCTTCCTCGGCATTCCCGGTGAAAACGCCGGCCAGGTTTATTCGGCGAACGAGTTCCTCACCCGCGTCAACCTGATGGGCGGCGACCGCTTTCCCTACCTTGATACGCCGATCAGCGCCGGCAAGAGCGTCGTCGTCATCGGTGCCGGCAATACCGCGATGGACTGCTTGCGCGTTGCCAAGCGCCTCGGCGTTCCGACCGTGCGCTGCGTCTATCGCCGCTCCGAGGCGGAGGCACCCTGCCGCATCGAGGAACTGCGCCACGCCAAGGAAGAGGGCATCGACTTCTTCTTCCTGCACACGCCGGTCGAGATCCTGCTCGACGAGGAGGGCAATGTGCGCGGCATGAAGGTGCAGAAGATGACGCTCGGCGAACCGGACGATCGCGGCCGGCGCAAGCCGGTACCGCTCGACGAATTCATCGAGCTCGAATGCGACACCGTCATCTATGCACTCGGCACCAAGCCCAATCCGATCATCGGGCAGGCGACGCCTGGTCTCGGCCTCAACAAATGGGGCAATATCTCCGCCGACGACGAGACGCAGTGCACCAACCTGCCGGGCGTGTTTGCCGGCGGCGATATCGTCACCGGCGGTGCGACCGTGATCCTTGCGATGGGCGCGGGGCGGCGCGCGGCGAAATCGATCGGGTCCTGGCTGCAGATGGCCAAGAGCAAGTGGCCGGTTACGAAGGCGGACGCTGAAGCCTTCGTTCCGGGCGCTCCGGTGGGTTCGCTTGTACGCCCCGAGCCGGCCGCCGAGGAACCGCAAAGCACCGAAAACGCGCCTGCGGTGTAGGGCATGGTTCCGAAAATCTGACAGGCTTTTCGGACGAGATCATGCGAGAAATGCAGAGAGACGGAGCGCGATAGATTGGACCCCAAGCAATCGCGCTCTGGTCCGTTCGTCCCCGCGAAAGCGGGGAACCAGATGCTCTGCCCAGGCGGGATTCCCGCTTTCGCGGGAATGAACGGAATCTGGAGCATTTTGGCGAAAAGTTGCGGGCTTTTCGGACGAGATCATGCGAGAAATGCAGGGAAACGGAGCGCGATAGATTGGACCCCAAGCAATCGCGCTTCTGCACGTGCGCATATGGCGGCGAATGCGCGCGTCGCGCCGCATTGAGTTGACAGGGGACCGCGCGCTCGTATGGTCAGGCGGAATGTCGCCGGGCAATGCGCATTCGCATGAATGGCGCAGTGTTCATCATGAGCAGAAGGGGTTTCGACCATGGCGGGAGTCGGCTCGTGTCCGAAGTGCCATCAGCCGTTGGAAACTGATGAGTCCTACATCTGCTGCGCCGACGCGACATTGCAGTGGCGCTGCGGGACCTGCGCCAAGGTGAGCGAGGGTTTCGCTTTCCCATACGGCATGTGCCCGTATTGCGGTGGCGAGCTGAAGATGCTGGATCGCCCCGGCGTGTCCGACCAAGAGAGCTTGAACGCGATCCGCATCGCCTTCCAGATCGAGCTGGGCGGACAGGCCTTCTACAATCGCGCCGCCGAGCGCGTCGATGATCCGGTGCTCAAGGCGCTGTTCTCCAAGTTCTCGGAGATGGAGCATGAGCACATGGAGACGCTGTCTCGGCGCTATCACGTGGATGTCCCCGATCCTAATGACGGCTTCCGGGTCGATCTGGCGGCGGTCCAGGCGGGAATCGACGGCAATATCAACGATCCGGACACGTTGTTCCGTACCGCCATTGCGTTTGAGAAGCGTGCGGTCAAATTCTTCACCGAGCGGGCCGATGCCATCCCGTCCGGTTCGCCGGAACGGGAACTCTACCGCGAACTCGCTGCTGAAGAAGTCGAGCATGTCGATCTTCTCGAAACCGAGTTCGATCGCTGGTCGAAGGGCAAAGCGGGCATGCTGGCAAGCTGAGCCGGAAGCCGGAGAGAGTTGCCGACGCATGATGGTGATTTCGCAATGCAAGGGCCCGGTTCGGGCCCTTTCGCATTTCGGTTGCGTAAAAGGGGCGGGGTGAGGCTGTTTGTGATGGATCAGTCAGATAGCAAACGATTACAAGGTCCGGCCGGGATGATGGTTGACGAGTTGGCCGCGCAGGAAAAACTGACCGGGTCAAGGATCGACCCCATGCAGCGCGAGCGCGGCCTGCAGCGGGGTGCGAGCCCCGCCTGACCGCACGGTGTAATCATGGCGCGCGCACTCGTTCTTGTGCTCGACTCGGTCGGTATTGGCGGTGCTCCCGACGCGGCGCAATACGCCGATGCCGGCGCCGACACGGTCGGCCATATTGCGGAAGCCTGTGCCCGCGGCGAAGCCGACCGTCCGGGACTGCGCGCAGGGCCGCTCGATCTGCCCAATCTCGCCCGCCTCGGGCTCGGCGAAGCGTGCCGCCTGGCGACCGGGCGCGTGCCGCCGGGCCTTGCGACAGATGCGCCGCGCGGCAGCTTCGGCTGCGCCGCCGAGGTTTCGCGCGGCAAGGACACGCCTTCCGGCCACTGGGAGATCGCCGGCTGCCCGGTGCTGTTCGACTGGGGCTATTTCCCCGACACCAAGCCGTGCTTCCCGCCGGCGCTGGTCGAAGCGCTGTGCCGGCAGGCAGGCCTCTCCGGAATTCTCGGCGATACCTATGCGTCGGGAACGGAGATCATCGACGCTCTCGGCGAAGCGCATATGCGCACCGGCAGACCGATCTGCTACACCTCGGTCGACAGCGTGTTCCAGATCGCCGCGCATGAGCAGACTTTCGGGCTCGACCGGCTCTACGCAGTCTGTGAGGTCGCGCGCCGCCTGGTCGATCCCCTGAATATCGGACGGGTGATTGCGCGGCCCTTTGTCGGCACGGCATCTGCCGGTTTCACGCGAACCGCGCATCGCCGCGACTACGCCGTGCCGCCGCCGACGCCGACCTTGCTCGATAGCGCCGCCGCTGCCGGTCGCGACGTGATCACGGTCGGCAAGATCGCCGACATCTTCGCCCATCGCGCCACCGGCCGCGTGCTCAAGGCGGCCGGCAATGATGCAATGTTCGACCGCACGCTTGAGGGCGCCCGCGCGCTTGCCGATGGCGGTTTGCTGTTCGCCAACTTCGTCGATTTCGACAGCCTCTACGGCCACCGGCGCGACGTTGCCGGCTATGCCGCCGCGCTCGAAGCACTCGATCGCCGGCTGCCCGAGCTCGACGCCGTGCTGCGCAAGGATGATCTCGTGGTCATCACCGCCGATCACGGTTGCGATCCGACCTATCGGGGAACCGACCATACCCGCGAGCAGGTGCCCGTGCTCGCATATGGCGCTGCGGCGCCCGGCTCGGTCGGCGCGCGCTCCTCCTATGCCGACATTGCTGCGACGGTCGCCCGCCATCTCGAGCTTGCCTTTGACGGACCCGGCCGCCCCTTTTGATCAGAGCAATCGAAGCGATTGATCCAGGCCGCGTGTCCAGAGTGCCGCCCGACCGAATTTACCGAAAATAAACCATACCAAAAAAAACACCGGCCAAATTCGATCCAGCCGATTCATCCTCCTTGCACCGATACGGGCTCGTTATTCCGACCTTAACCTGATCCCACTACCGTCGGTTATCTCTTCCCATCTCCAAGGGAGGCGACGGATCGCGCGCGATCAACCCCTGTAACGCCAGTACGGTAAGTGACCAGAAAGGTTCGACTCGATGTCCGATATCACCCTGTCAGCCGGCATTCGCCAAAACCTGCTTTCGCTGCAGAACACGGCGTCGCTGATGGCCACGACCCAAGGCCGCCTCGCCACCGGCAAGAAGGTCAACTCCGCCCTCGATAATCCGACCAACTTCTTCACCTCGCAGGCATTGAACGACCGTGCGAGCGACCTCAACGCCCTGATGGATTCGATCGGCCAAGCGCAGCAGACGCTGAAGCAGGCCGACAATGGCATCACCTCGCTGACCAAGCTCGTGCAGTCGGCGAAGTCGATCGCGACCCAGGCGCTGCAGGCGACCAAAGGCACGGTCAACTACACCAACATCACCGGTTCGGTTGACATCGGAACCGACACGACACGCGTCGCGCCGTCGGGCGACCTCAGCACAGCAGGCAACGCCACGACGCTGTCCGAGTCGACCATCCTGGCTGCCGACATCGGTGGCCTGTCAAACGGCGAAACGGTCACGTTCACGATCAACGGCGTCGACGAGGTCTTCACCAAGGCAGCCGCGACCGACGCGGCAGCGGGTGAGTTTGCGGACGCGGCCGGCCTGATCGACGCCGTCAACCACGCCAACGGCTTCGGTGGCTCCGGCGCCGGCGTCGCGCTCGCCGAGAGCGATGGTTCTGGCGGCGTCACCGTCGTTAGCTACAATCCGTTGTATGACGTCACCGGCACGTCGGACAATGCCACCGTGGCCGGCAATATGGTCGACACAGCCGCCGTCCTCGGCGATGCGCTGACGATCTCGGACGGAACCAATACGGAGAACTTCTACCGCCTGGCGGCCGGCACCCATGTGACCGCCGCGAACAACACCTATAACGATGCCGGCGCGCTCGATACGGCGATCGGTGGCTCCGCGCTCAACGCCCTGGTTGCCTCCGATGTCAATGGCGTCCTGTCCCGTTCTGACGGCGGCGCGATCACCGTCAGCGGCGCGACCGGTGTTGCCGCCTACGGCGCCGCGGCCTCCGGAACGAGCTACGAGGCCAACTACAATGCGACGCTCTCCGCATTAAGCGGCGATCTCACGGTGCAAGTTGGCGAGAACGAAGCCCACAGCATCACCTTCGGCTCCGGCTTTGGTGAGATCTCCACCCGCGCCGGCCTGAATGATGCGCTGTCCGCCTTCACCGACATCACCGGCTCGGTGAACGACAGTGGATACGTCAACTTCTCCCCCAACAGCACCGATTCAGTGTCGATCGGTGGCGCGCCGGCGAACCTGACCGCACTCGGCCTCAACTCCGGCATCACCACGCCGACGGGGACGGTGGTCACGCCAAATGAAACCCGCTCGAATCTGGAGACGCAGTTCAACGATCTGCTGACACAGATGGACCAGCTCGCCAAAGACGCATCCTACAGTGGCGTCAATCTTCTCTATGGCGATAATCTCAAGGTGACGTTCAACGAGGATGGCTCAAGCTCGCTCACCATCACCGGCGTCAAGTTCGACTCCGCCGGCATCGGCATGACCTCGGTCGCCGCTGGCGGCTTCCAGGACAACAAGGTCATCAACGATACGCTGTCGCAGATCGACGCCTCGCTGGTCTCGCTGCGTAGCCAGGGCTCGAAGTTCGGCTCGAACCTCAGCACGGTGGAGACCCGCCAGGACTTCACCAAGGCGATGGTCAACACGCTGCAGACCGGCGCCGACAATCTCGTCCTCGCCGACGGCAACGAGGAAGCCGCCAACATGCTCGCTCTGCAGACGCGGCAGCAGCTCTCCAGCACGGCGCTCTCACTTGCCAACCAGTCGAACCAGGCTGTGCTGCGGCTGTTCTGATCCTTCGCCCGAATCTTCGGGCCTGGATTCTTCGGCCAGAACAATCGGACGGCGGGGCGATGAGCCCCGCCGTTCTTGTTCGTGCGACGCGGACCGGCGGGGGAGGGGGGCGCTCACGCGCCGGCGTCTGATACTGTTTGCGGCGTATGGGTTCGACGACGAACGATGCCGTCGCTTGGGCTCTTGCATTACCTCTCCCCGCTTGCGGGGAGAGGTCGACGCGCGAAGCGCGGCGGGTGAGGGGGCGGAGGCGCTGCCAAGGCGTCCGAAATCGTTTCAACCAAACCAGTTGCGTTTGTCAGAGGATCGTTGTTCCGAGAGCGCGGAACGCGGAGGTCCTGGGATCTCGCGATCGGCCTTTGCCCCGGCCATGTTTGCCCCTCACCCGGATTGCCGAAGCTGACGCTTCGACAATCCGACCTCTCCCCGCAAGCGGGGAGAGGTAACATCGGGCTTCAGCGCTGCACCGCGCGCCAGCCAATGTCGCGCCGGCAGAAGCCCTCGGGCCAGCGGATCG
>JANQIP010000215.1 GCA_028282095.1 Xanthobacteraceae bacterium
CAAGATCATGCGACCAGACAAAGAGAAGCATGATCCCGAAAAGTCGCAGACTTTATCGGGCAAGATCATGCGACCAGACAAAGAGAAGCATGATCCCGAAAAGTCGCAGACTTTTCGGACAAGATCATGCGACCAGTCGCGTTTGTGAGCATGCGGTTGCATGACGGGAAGAGGCTATTTTGGGGGAGAGTTGTCTTGGCTGCACACGACACGGCGAACTGGCCGCCGCTGCGATGCATGCGGGTGTTGTCGTTGCACCGTATCAGGCCGCCCGCAATGACGCCGACATCCAGCAGCAGGAGACCGAATGCAAGACTACGCCCGCCACAATTGTCCCGGCCCCTCTTCGATGGCTGAAAGGGACTTCATCACCAACCCCACATTGCTGCTGCGATAATGTTGACGACAGCCCGTTCGGCCGGATCGCCCGGCCGGCCATAGGGCGGCGGCCAGCCATGTCGTCAGCGGGTCTTCGATGCTGATTTCTCCAACGAAAGCGGTGAACCGGGCAAAGAACGATAGGGTTTTTCTTCTTCGCTCATTAAACCCCGAGAGGAGTGGCTTATGCGTTTGAAGGATAGAGTGGCGATTGTTACCGGCGCGGGGCGCGGCATCGGTCGCGCCACAGCCCTTAGATTCGCCGAGGAAGGTGCCAAGGTCGTGGTCGTCGATGTCGACCCCGATGAAGCTCAAACCGTGGTCGACGAGATTGAAGCCAAGGGTGGCCAAGGTTTCGCAATCAAGGTCGATGTGTCCAGCCGGCCTTCAGTCAATGCAATGGTTGAAGCCACTCTGGACCATTTTGGCGGACGCATTGACGTGCTGATCAACAACGCGGGCATTGTCCGCGATGCGCAATTGGCCAAGATGACCGAGCAGAACTTCGATTTGGTCCTCGCGATCAATCTCAAGGGCGTGTTCAACTGCGCTCAGGCGGTCGTGCCGACCATGATCGCCCAGGGCAGCGGCGTCATCCTGAGCACCTCGTCATTGGTCGCTCCTTACGGTAATTTCGGCCAGACCAATTATGTGGCCAGCAAGGCCGGCGTGGTGGGCATGACCAAGGTGTGGGCACGCGAACTCGGCCGCAAGGGTATCCGCGCCAACGCGGTAGCACCCGGCTTCATCGAAACCCGGATGACCGCCGGCATTCCCGATACTGTGGTCGAGAAGATGCTCGAGCGTATCGCCATGGGTCATTTCGGCAAGCCCGAAGACATCGCCAACTGCTTCATCTGGCTGGCTTCTGACGAGGCCCGTTATGTGTCCGGCCAGGTGATCGGCGTCGACGGCGGGGCTACGCTCTGACCATTGCGAAACCCGACGGGAGTTCCGAAAGGCAAGGCTCCCTCGTTTCTGCCAAACGATGTCGTTGATAAGGTTTTAGGCGATTCCCTGGAGGTGAACCGTGTTGAAGGCGAAAGACATTATGACGATGGAGGTGGCCACCATCTCATCATCGGCCCTGGTCTCGGAGGCGATCGGGCTGATGCGAGCCAATAATATCCATGCGCTGGTGGTCAAGCCGCGCGGCTCGGAGAAAGGCTACGGTATACTGACGGAGGCCGATCTTGCTTACAAGGTGATTGCGTTCGGCGATGATCCGAAGGCGATGACCGTGGCCGACATCATGACCAAGCCCTGCATCTCCGTTAATCCCGACATGTCGGTCGAAAACGTCGCCAAGTTGTTTGCCAATAATCGTATTCACCGCGCCCCGGTCATCAAGGACGACCTGCTTGGCATCATCTCCGTGACCGACATCATGCTCAAGGGGAAGTGGTGGCAGGACTAGAACGAATTCCGTTCTCCAGGGAATTCGCTTCTGCCTGTCTTTTCGTGATCGCGTTTGTTCGTGGCGAACCGGTCCCCGCCTCGCTGGAAAATGCTCCGGAGACCGGACCCGCCCAAGGGAGTCGATGATGCAGACTGCAAAGGAAATAATGACCGCGTCGGTCGTGACGATCCAGGCGTCGGCTTCGGTCGCCGAGGCCGTGCAGGTGATGAGAGAGAAACACCTGCGTGGCCTGATGGTGGAACCCAGCGGCGACGATGATGCTTATGGGATCGTCACGAACTCTGACGTCGTTTACAAGATCGCCGCCTCCGGCAAGAACCCGGAAAACGTCACGATCGGCGAGATCATGACCAAACCTTGCATCGAGGTCGATCCTGAGATGACGGTGCAGGAGGTGTGCCAGATTTTTGCGCAGAACCATCTGCACCGTGCCCCGGTGGTCAAGGACAAGCTGTTGGGTGTGATCACGATTACCGACATTCTGCGCAGAACGATGTGGTGGCAGGGGTGAACCGACGGCTGAGTGGACGCGAAGAGCCGGTCCTCGACGCGCTTCGGCGTTCACTCAATCGCATCGCGGGGCCCGCCGGGCCGGCGAATTGTCTCGCCAGACGTGCTTTCCGTTGCCCTGACCACGCAATTGCGCTAAGTCGCCCGCGATTGCTCGCGGGCGAGCGTGGAGAGTACTATGGCCGGGCACGGCCCCGTCGAATATGAGACCGCATCGGGGAATGACTACGCGGAGCACGAAGCGACCTATAACCGCTTCGTGCAGATCGTGAAATGGACGACCGGCGGAACGGTTATCGTACTGATTCTTCTGGCTTATTTCCTAATCTGACGGGTTTGCGGACGCTACGGCGGCAGTTCGTCCTGCCGGCGGCAGGGTATGGCGGTGCGGGAGACATCCATGAAAATCGCAGTTTGTGCAGAAGCCGATAATAAGGAACCGCGGGTCGCCGCAACGCCCGAGACGGTGAAGAAAATGAAGGCGCTTGGGGCCGAGGTATTGGTCGAGCCGGGTGCCGGGATGAGCTCGGGGATCCTCGACGCCGACTATGAAGCGGTCGGCGCGGTGATTACGCGCGATCCGCAGCGCGAGGCCGATATCGTGCTCAAGGTTCGGCGGCCGAACGAAATGGAACTCACCTCTTACAAGAAGGGTGCGATCGTCATCGCGATCATGGACCCTTACGGCAACGAGGCGGCGCTGCAGTTGCTCGCCCGCGCCGGCGTGATCGCGTTCGCGATGGAGCTGATGCCGCGCATCACGCGGGCACAATCGATGGACGTGCTCTCGAGCCAAGCCAATCTCGCCGGCTATCGGGCGGTGATCGATGGCGCCGCGGAATACGGACGCGCGCTGCCGATGATGATGACGGCGGCGGGCACGGTGCCGGCCACCAAGGTCTTCGTCATGGGAGCCGGCGTTGCCGGCCTGCAGGCGATCGCGACGGCGCGCCGGCTGGGCGCGATCGTGACGGCGACCGATGTGCGCCCGGCGGCCAAGGAACAGGTGGAAAGCCTGGGCGCGAAGTTCATCGCGGTGATGGACGACGAGTTCAAGCAGGCGGAAACCGCCGGCGGCTACGCCAAGGAAATGTCGAAGGAGTATCAGGCCAAGCAGGCCGAGCTGGTCGCCGAGCATCTCAAGAAGCAGGACATGGTGATCACGACGGCGCTCATCCCCGGTCGGCCGGCGCCCAAGCTCCTCTCGGCGGAGATGGTGCGTTCGATGAAACCGGGCTCGGTGATCGTCGATCTTGCCGCCGAGCGCGGGGGCAATTGCGAGCTGACGGTACCGGGCGAAGTCGCCGATGCCGACGGTGTGAAGATCGTCGCCTACACCAATGTGCCGGGACGCCTTGCCGCGTCCGCCTCGGCGCTCTACGCCAAGAACCTCTATACCTTCCTCGAAGTTCTGATCGACAAGAAGACCCAAGCGATCAATCTCAACTGGGACGACGAGATCGTCAAAGCGACGGCGCTCACGCGCGACGGCGCGATCGTCCATCCAAGCTTCGCGCCGAAGACCGCGGCGTGACCGTGACAGTGCGCCCCTTCCGACGGTTCCGCCCCGCGGGCGGACGAAAACCGACCGCAAGGTCCGTTCGGGCGGGAAGGCCTTTCGCAGTGACGCGGTCGGCCGAGACGTTCTCTTGCCGTGCGATCCGCTCCATGCCGGGGAGCGAGAACACGAGACCTTTTGAAGGAGAGTCCTGATGGAGCAGGTGGCAGCAGCGGTCGATCCGTTCGTTTTCCGGCTTTCGATTTTCGTGTTGGCGGTGTTCGTCGGATATTACGTGGTGTGGTCGGTGACCCCGGCTTTGCATACGCCGCTGATGTCGGTGACCAACGCGATCTCTTCGGTGATCGTGGTGGGCGCATTGCTGGCGGTCGGCGTGTCCATGGTCAGCAGCGGCGCCGTCTGGGCGCGCGCACTCGGCTTTGTTGCCCTCGTGCTCGCCTCGGTGAATATTTTCGGCGGCTTTCTGGTCACCCAGCGCATGCTGTCGATGTACCAGAAGAAAAAGAAGTGAGCCGCGTCTTCCTTCCAGTCTCTGCCGGCCGTGATCCCGGCTCCTTCCCCCTCCCGCGCGCGAGCGGAGGTCGATCGGCGCACGTTCCGCAGGCGGGCGGCGCCAACGGCTTTCACCGCAGCCGCGCGGCTCTGACCACCATCTTCTCCCCGTAGGCAGGGGCCGCTTCATTCGGAATGCGGATAATAGGGACCGATTAACATGACCGCCAATGTTGCCGCGCTGCTTTATCTTGTCGCGAGCGTGCTCTTCATTCTCGCGCTGCGCGGGCTATCGAGCCCTGAAACAAGCCGCCGCGGCAATCTTTTCGGCATGGTTGGCATGCTGATCGCCGTGCTCACGACGCTGGCGGTGAGTCCGCCGGTGGGAGCTACGGCATGGCTCATTGTCCTTCTGGGAATCGCCGTCGGCGGCGGCATCGGCGCGACGATTGCGCGGCGCGTTCCGATGACGATGATGCCGGAGCTGGTCGCCGGGTTCCACTCGTTGGTCGGCATGGCCGCGGTGCTGGTGGCGGCGGCGGCCCTGTATGCGCCGGACGCCTTCGATCTCGGAACGGTCGGCACAATCAAGGTTGCCACCCTGATTGAAATGTCGCTTGGCACCGCCATCGGCGCCATCACCTTCACCGGCTCGGTGATCGCCTTCCTCAAGCTGTCGGGGCGGATGAGCGGCAAGCCGATCACGCTGCCGGCCCGGCATGCGATCAATCTCGCCCTCGGGATTGGCATCTTTGTTCTGATCGCCTGGTTCTCCGCCACCGAATCCCATACGGCGTTTTGGCTGCTCGCGGCCGCCGCTTTCCTGTTCGGCATCTTGATCATCATTCCGATCGGCGGCGCCGACATGCCGGTCGTGATATCGATGCTCAATTCCTATTCGGGCTGGGCCGCGGCCGGCATCGGCTTCACCCTCGGCAACTCGGCGCTGATCATCACCGGGGCGCTGGTCGGCTCCTCGGGTGCGATCCTCTCCTACATCATGTGCAAGGGGATGAACCGCTCCTTCATTTCCGTGATCCTCGGCGGCTTCGGTGGCGAGGTGGCTGGCCCGGCGGGCGGCGACGGCGAGGCGCGTCCGGTCAAGCTCGGCTCGGCCGATGACGCGGCCTTCATCATGAAGAATTCCGGCAAGGTGATCATCGTGCCGGGCTACGGCATGGCGGTCGCGCAGGCCCAGCATGCGTTGCGCGAGATGGCGGACCGGCTCAAGGAAGAGGGCGTCGAGGTCAAATACGCCATTCACCCGGTCGCCGGCCGCATGCCGGGCCACATGAACGTGCTGCTCGCGGAAGCCAATGTACCCTATGACGAAGTGTTCGAGCTTGAGGACATCAACTCGGAATTTCCGCAGGCCGACGTCGCCTATATCATCGGCGCCAACGACGTGACCAACCCGGCCGCGGAAGATGATCCGACCTCGCCGATCTACGGCATGCCGGTGCTGGAAGTGTGGAAGGCGGGCACGGTGATGTTCTCCAAGCGCTCGCTCGCCTCGGGCTATGCCGGCATCGACAATCCGCTGTTCTACCGCGACAACACCATGATGATCCTCGGCGACGCCAAGAAGATGACCGAGGAGATCGGCAAGTCGCTGTAAGCGCGTGCCGGTGACCGTTTGGGGTTTCCTGCACTCAGGTACATCCGCGCGCCGCTTATCTGATCCAAATCCCGTTCCTTCCCGCGCAAGCAGGAATCCAGTTTTGCCGCTTCTCCTTCGTCCCCGCTTTACGCGGGGACGAAGGGATCACCATTTCCTGTTTCTCCGATAGGCCGGCGCAAGCGGGCGGCGACCCGGGCTTCCAGTTGTTTTGGGTCCCACGAAAAAAAGTCGCGGGCGATCACGAATCGGCGATCGGGTGGGGCTGCGAACAGCCCTCTCGCGGGCGATCTTTGGCGCTTGCCGAAAAGGCCGACTGAGTTTCTCAAGCAAGATCGGTGCGGTCAGCGGATTCACGCCGCGCAGGCGCGAAAGACGGCATGCTTTGATCGCGCATGAGCCTCACCACGGTCGCGCCCCTTCCCATTCGAACCTGATCAAGCCGCGTCGTTACCTAGTGTTCCGACTCTGGCGGTCCGGTCCCGGACCGTCAGGTAAGGAACACTAGAGCATGATCCCGAAAAGTTGCAGACTTTTCGGACAAGATCATGCGGCAAAACAAAGAGAAACAGAGTGCGATCGATTCAGGTTGAATGGATCGCGCTCTAGCTAATCCGATGCTCTGTGATGCGGCACCAACACAATGAGACGAGCCCAAGCGTTGGTGCCGCATCACTAGTTCCAGACGACCGCGGAGGGTCGGGCACCGGACCCAGCATCGCTCGTCGATCGCGAACCGGCTCACGGAAAAATGTGACCCTCCTCACGAACAAACCTTACGCGGCCCGGTTCAATGGACATGGGACATCGGTTCAGAAGGAGTAGAAGACATGCGGACTGCCTTTCTCGGATTTGCGGCACTCGTCACCGCCTTCGCCGTCAACGCCGCGCCGACGGCCGCGCAGGCTTACTCGGTTTATCCCTGGTGTGCGTACTACAGGAACGGTTCGACTAACTGCTACTTCGCCACTCTCGCTCAATGCCGGGCAGCGGTCAGCGGCGTCGGCGGCTACTGCGGGCGGAACTCGTTCTATGGCGGCGGTCGGCGATACTAAACCGCGACGCCTGCATGGGACGCAAGACCCCCTCCCCAATCCTCCCCCAACCCAAGTCGGGTGTTCCCGACTTGGGCCACGCGAAACGGAGCCGAACACGGGAACACCCGCGTTCGGCGCGGGGGAGGGACTAAGTGCGTCGGTCGGCAAGTTGTTCGTATCAAAACTGATCCGCCAGAAACTCCATTTAAGTGCCTCCCCAACCCTCCCCCATCGGCTCCGCGCCGCAAAAGTGCCGTCCGGAATTGCCGGGCCAAATCAATGAAATCGCAAGCGTCGTATGCGGGAATATTACGTTTGTGTTGCATTGTGCGGCGCAGAATCGCAGCGCATGATCGTGGGTGCGACCCGCTGGAGCGTTTTTTGCTGGGAGTTGAGACTTAGGCGTAGTAGTCCGCTCATCCCCGCGCACGCGGGACCCAGTTCAAGTGAACTGGACCCGCAAGCGCGGGAACGGACGAAATCCGAATCAACTCGAGCGAACAATGCTCTAGTGATGCGGCACCAACGCTTGGGCTCGTCTCACTGTGTTGGTGCCGCATCACAAAGCATCGGGTTAGCTAGTGTTCCGGGCTGATGGTCCGGGATCGGACCGTCAGAGTCGGAACTCTAGCCGAGGTCCGCGTCGCCTTCACGCCGGTGATGCGACACCAACGCTTGAGCCCGTCTCATCGTGTTGGTGCCGCATCCCAGAGCACCGGATTAGCGCCGATCCGCGGGTGCCTGACGCCGCGCGGGACCTGGAGCGCAGCGCCCGCAGTGATCATCCGTAAACGGGTGTTGCGCGGAGGCACAGCCGGGGCCGATACGAGAGCGACAAGAACAATGGAACCGCACGGCGTCGGACTCCTGCCCACCCTGGTCGCGAGCTTGTTCGTTGCCTTTCTCGCCGGGATGGCCGCCCGCTCGGCGCGGCTGTCGCCGGTGTTCGGCTATCTTCTCGCCGGCGTGCTGCTCGGCCCGTTCACCCCCGGCTATTCGGTCGATCAGGCCATCACCAATGAACTCGCCGAGATCGGGGTCGCGCTGCTGCTGTTCGGCGTCGGACTACATTTTTCCTTCGGCGATCTCCTTGCCGTGCGGCGCAGCGCCGTGCCCGGCGCGCTCATCCAGATCACCATCGCGACCGCGATGGGCTACTTCATCTCGACCTCGATCATCGGTCTGCCGACAAACACCGGCTTGATCGTCGGCCTGTCGCTCGCGATCGCGAGCACGGCGGTTGCCACGCGCGCGCTCGAAGAGCGCGGCCAGCTCGCCGCCCCCGCCGGGCGCATCGCGCTCGGCTGGCTGGTCGCGCAGGACATCGTCGTGATCCTCGCACTGACGCTGGTGCCGGTACTGGCGGCGGGGGGCGCGTTCGAAGCATCCGACATCCTGATCGAACTGGGGCGCGCCGTGCTCCAGTTCGCCGGGTTCGTGGTGATCATCGTCCTCGTCGGCCGGCGCGCGATTCCGTGGGTGCTCGGCTATGTCGCGCGGATCGGGTCGCGCGAACTGTTCACGCTCGCCGTCATCGTCATCGCGCTCGGGATCGCCTACGGCTCGGCCATCCTGTTCGGCACCTCGATCGCGCTTGCCGCCTTCTTCGCCGGCGTGGCGCTGGGCGAAAGCGATCTCAGCCATCAGGCCGCCGGCGAAGCGCTGCCGATGCAGCAGGTGTTCGCCGTGCTGTTCTTCGTCTCGGTCGGCATGCTGTTCGACCCCATGACGCTGGTGCGCATGCCGATCGAGATCGCCGCGCTGCTCCTTGCCATTCTCGTCGGCACCGGGCTCTCGACGGTCATAATCCTCCTCGTCTTTCGCGCTGCGCCCAAGACCGCGGCGCTGGTCGGCGCATCCTTCGCGCAGATCGGGGAGTTTTCCTTCATCCTGACCCATCAGGCCGTGCAACACGGTTTGATGGACGCGGCAGGACGCGATCTCGTGCTCGCCGTCGCGCTGATCGCGATCGTGCTCAATCCGCTGATGTTCCCCCTCGCCCATCGCTTCGCCCATTCCGTGGCGCGCTCGAAGGCATTCGCCAACCTGCGCCGGCGACGCGGCGGGATCGCGGCGCGCCGGACCATGCCCTATCTTGCCGATCATGCAATCCTGGTCGGGCATGGCCGGGTCGGCCGAACGGTCGGAACCGCCCTGCGCGCCCATGGCTTGAACTACATCGTGATCGATTCCGACCGCAAACTGACGGAGAAGCTAAGGGCTGAGGGAACCCGCGTGGTCTATGGGGACGCGACCCACGAAGAGGTCCTCGCCGCCGCCCTGCCCCAATCGGCCCGCCTGATCGTGGTGGCGCTGCCGGACGCCTTCCAGGCGCGCCAGGTGATCTCGCTTGCGCGCAAGTTCAACCCGGCGATCGAAACCGTCGTGCGCACTCATTCGGAAGCAGAGGCCCTCTATCTCGCCGAGTCGGGCGTGGGGCTTGCCGTGATCGGCGAGCGGGAGATCGCCGTCGGCATGTCGGATTTCGCATTGCAACGGCTCGGCGTCGGCGCGCGCGACGCCCGCACCACGGTCGACCGTCTGCGCGGTGGAGGTCCGTCCGACAGGGCTGGAGAATGAACGCCCACGCGGCCGAGCGCTAGAGTGCGATGGCGTCTCCTTGAATCAATCGCGCTCACTATCTCTCTGTTTGGTCGCATGATCTTATCCGAAAAGTCTGCCAGTTTTTCGGGATCATGTTCTCTTGGTCTGTCGCATGATCTTATCCGAAAAGTCTGCCAACTTTTCGGGATCATGTTCTCTTTGTCTGTCGCATGATCTTGTCCGAAAAGTCTGCCAACTTTTCGGGATCATGCTTTGGCCCTTCGACGGTTCGTACAATGTTGCCGCCGGGCCGGGTGTGAGCTTTGATAGAATTGGAGGCGGCCGTTGGTGCTTTGCCGGTCGTATCGTCCTTGGCGGTCCGTTCTTGCTTCGTCGGAGGACGTTCTATCGTTGCGCGCGAGCGCACGGTTTCGACTTCAATCCGGATCGACGGATAGACCACTTGGATTGTTTCGCCTGGTCTGATCACGGTGCCGTCCCGGCCGAGAGCTGGGCCGAGGTGCCTGCGGCATTTCGCTCGCACACATCGTTGCCGCCGCCCTGGGACGCGCTGTTCGCACCGCTGCAGACAGGCAAGGTGGATGAATTGATGGTGATCGGTCAGATCGGCCAATCGCTCGACGGACGCATCGCGACCGTCGGCGGCCACCGCGAGATCATCAACGGCCCCGACGGCATTGCGCATCTGCATCGGCTGCGCGCACTGGTCGATGCGGTGGTGATCGGGATCGGCACGGCCATCGCCGACGACCCGCAGCTCACGGTGCGCCAGGTCGCCGGCCCCAATCCGGCGCGCATCGTCATCGATCCGCGCGGACGGCTTCCCCCATCCGCGCGCATGCTTGCCGCGGGCGGCGCGCGCCGGCTGATCGTGACGGCGGAAGGCGCAATCCCGAGCCTTGCGCCCGAGGTCGAACACTTAGCCCTTCCCGCGGCGGCCGGGCGCATCGATCCCGCCGACATCCTCGCCGCGCTTGCCGGACAAGGATTCCGCCGCCTGCTGATCGAGGGCGGCGCAGAGACGCTGTCGCGCTTTCTTGCGGCCCGATGTCTCGACCGCCTGCATATCGTCGTAGCGCCGATCATTATTGGCTCCGGCCGGGCGAGTTGCACGCTTGCGACCATCGCCCATGCCGACGACGCCATCCGCCCGCATGTGCGGTCGTGTCAGCTCGGGATGGACGTGCTGTTCGACTGCGACCTGTCGCTTCAACGCCGACCGCTGGGCGAAGCAAAGAAATCGATGTGACCAACCTGTAGCGACAGGCGTTGCGCATCAATATGGCGTTGGCGTTGCGCGATCCAGTTCTTGACGTCCGCGCTCGCCGCACCGCCGGTTTCCAATGCGGCGGCCGCAATGCCGGCGAGAAACTCGGCCTGAAGCGGATCCCCGGGCTCCAGTATCCAATCCGATCTGCCATCGACGACCGAGTATCCGATCTGCTTGAACAGCGTGATCGCCATCGTGGCGGCGGCCGGCCCGAGCGCCGGCCCAAAGCCCTTGTCCGTGCATTGGTGCCGACTTAATCCCGCGAAGATCGCCTGATCGGCTTCGTCAACCGGGTCGATCGCGAGCCGGCCATCGAAGCTGAGCGCGGCATAGAAGGGGAGGTTGCGCGCGGCGATCTCGGTCACCAGCCGCTCCAACCACGACTCCGACACGAGATCGAGAAAGGCCGACGTGGTGACGAGATCGACCGGCCCGTCGAGCGCCGCCTCGAGGTCGTGCGCGAGATCGACCGGGATCGTCGATACCGTCAACTCGGCGCCGACTGGCGGTTCGACCCGCGCGAGCAGGCTTAGATCATTGTCGACGAGCCGCCAGTTCTGGCGCCGCGGCAGCACACTTGAAATGGCCCGCAGTGTCGCCCCGGTGCCGCAGGCAAGGTCGACGACCATCGCTGAAGGGTAGGCCGCAATCGCGCCCGCGACGCTAGCGAGCACCTGTGCGTTGCGCGCGCGCCGATCCTGGGGCTCGCGCCGTGCCAGCCAGTCGGCGGAAAAGCCGCTCATGCCGCCGCCTCGATGGCTGCGGTAATGGCGCGTGCCGCGGCGTCCCAGGTCGGGAGCCGGTCGGCCGACGCCCGCGCAGCCGCGGCCAGCCGCTCGCGCGTGTCGTGCTCAGCGATGAGACGGCGCAGCGTGATCGCGAGCGCTGCGACATCGTCCGGCGGAACGAGAAGGCCCGCTTCGGCCGGAACCGTGTCGGGGATTGCGCCGGCTGTCGTACCGATGATCGGCAGGCCGTGACTTGCCGCCTCGGCGAAGGCCATGCCGTAGCCCTCGAAGCGCGAAGCCAGAACGAAAATATCGGCATTGACGTAAAGCTCGGGGAGGCCATCGGGCGCAACCGCGCCGGCAAGGAAGACACGTTCCTTGAGACCCAGGGCTGCGATCTGCACGTCGATCCTCCTTGCCGTCTTCGGGTCGCGGTCGCGCGCACCGGCGATGGTAAGCCGCCAGTTAAGATCGGTCAGTTCGGCCAACGCCGCGATCAGCACGTCATGGCCTTTGCGCGGCACCAGGGAGCCGACCGCGAGCAGCTTGACCGGTCCATCGGTACTAACGCGCGTCTTGGCGACGCGATCACTCCCGGGCCGCGCGACCGTGATTCGCTCGCGCGGCACCGCGTAATCGGCGGCGAGCAGGCGCGCGGTCGCATCGCTGGTGGCGACGACGCAGCGCGCACCGGCCAGCGCCGCCCGTTCGCTTGCCTGCAATTGCCGGGCCTCGTCCGCGGCAAGGCCGGTCTCCAGCGCCAGCGGGTGATGGACGAGCGCGATCACCGGTCGGGTGGCGCAGAACGCACCGGCAAGCTCGGGCAGAGCACCGAAAGCAAGGCCATCGATGAGGATGGGCGTGTTGGCCGGCACGCATTCGAGGGTCTTGGCCGCCGCGGCGCGCGTCGCATCGCTCGGCCATGGGAAACCATCGCCAAGCGCGATCACCTCGACCGCGGTGCCGCATTTCCTCAGCTCGGCGATGATCCGGCGGTCATAGGCATAACCCCCGGTCGGCGCGTCGAGGTCGCCGGGCACGGCGAAGGCGATCTGCTTCACCACAGTGCCCCCTCGTACCAGGCGCGGGCGAGATGGGATTCCGACAAGGTGACACGGATCGCTGCAAGCTCGCGCCCGTTCCGCCCAAGCGCGTCCGCGCGCGCTGCCGCCGCCAGTGCATCGAAGACGTGGCGCGTGAGAAACTCGGTCGTGGTGTTGATGCCGGCAAACTCGGGCACCTCGTCGAGATTGCGGTAATCGAGCGGCGCCAGCACGGATTTCAGCACCTCCTGCGCGCGGCCGATATCGACCACGATCCCGTTTGCGTCGAGCCGCTCCGCCATGAAGGCGGCATCGACCACGAATGTCGCGCCGTGCAGACGCTGCGCCGGACCGAACACCTCGCCGCGAAAGGAATGGGCGACCATGATGTGCTGGCGAACCTCGACGGCGAACATGGACACCTCGGTTCAAGGCGCAGCCGGACCGGCCGGCGTATAGTCGATGACCGGACAGAGCACGGTGCTGTCCGGCGCGAGCATATCAGCGATTCGCGCCGGCACCTCGGCGAATGGCACGGAAGGTTCGAGCAGCACATCGAGGCGGGGATCGGCGAGGAGATCGAACGCGGCGGCAAGCCGGCGTTGCGGCGTCCAGCGCGGGCGGTGCGAGGGCGCGACGCGACCGACCTGGCTCGACACGAGCTTCAGCCGCCGGCTATGGAACGCCCCCCCGAGCGGCACTTTAACCTCATCCGTTCCGTACCAGCTCAGCTCCAGAACCGTCGCTTCGTCTCCGGCAAGCGCAAGCGCGGTCGCAAGCCCCGTCGCGCTTGCGCTCGCATGGATCACGAGGTCGCAGTCATGTGGCGCCTTTTCAGGTAATGCGAAATCGAGCCCGAGGTGGCGTACCTGTCGCGCCCGCGTTCCATCGATATCGATGAGCGTGACCTTCGCCCCTTGCAGTCCGGCGCACAGCCAGGCGGTGAGCAAGCCCACCACGCCGCCGCCGACCACGGCGATACGGTCGCACGGGCCCGGTGCTGCATCCCATACGGCGTTGAGCGCGGTCTCCATGTTAGCCGCCAGCACCGCGCGGCGCGGTGGAACGGTTTGCGGCGCGATGGCGACGGCATCGATGGGAAGCGCGACCATGGTCTGGTGCGGATGAAGCGTGAAGACGGTGCGGCCACGCAGGTGCGGCGGCCCCACTTCGACCACCCCAACCAGGCAATAACCGTATTTCACCGGAAACGGGAACGTGCCGCCCATGAACGGGCAGCGCATGCGCGCATACTCGCTCTCAGGGACATGTCCCGCCAAGACCAGCCGCTCGGTGCCGCGGCTGAACGCACCGTGCAGCGCTCGAACGATCACACTGTCCGGTAGCGATGTCGGCGGCGGTTCGTCGCGCAGCTCCACCCTGCCCGGCGCGACATACCACAGAGCCTGCGAGCGAAGCTCGTTTCGACCGGACGGTATCGTGCTCTCCATCTCTCGGTTTGAGGTATCGCGAGACGGTGCGTGCATTGGAGCTCGCCTGGACAATGTTCCAGCCATTTCGGCGCCGCCATCGGACGGCACTCGCAATTCCCTAACGCATGATCCCGAAAAGTCTGCCAACTTTTGGGGATCATGCTCTAATCCGATCACTCTGCCGCCTGCTTGAAGGTCGTATCGTGGGGCTTGGGCTTTGCCTTCAGGCGAAGCTCCGTCAATTCGGCACGGTCGCGCTCGCTGTTGCGGAAGACCTGGTCGCGCCCGGCATGGTATTGCGGCGGGCAATGAATCCCCGGCATGCCGTACCAGGCTGCCGCCTTCAGGGTGAAGCACGGATCCATCAGATGCGGCCGCGCGAGCGCGACGAGATCGGCGCGGCCGGCGGCAACGATGGTGTTGACCTGATCGGCGGTGGTGATCGCGCCGACGCATAGGGTGGCAAGCCCGGCCTCGTTCCTGATCTGATCGGAAAACGGCGTCTGGAACATGCGGCCGAAGATGGGCGCGGCGTTCGGCGTGGTCTGGCCGGTCGATACATCGATCAGGTCGCAGCCCGCCTCCGCAAACAGCCGCGCGACCGCGACGGCGTCATCGCCGGTGAGCCCGCCGTCCTCCCAATCGGTCGCCGAGATGCGCACCGACATCGGCTTGTCGTCCGGCCACACCGCGCGGACCGCGCGGAAGACCTCGAGCGGAAAGCGCATGCGGTTCTTGATCGGGCCGCCATAGGCGTCGCGCCTGATATTGGTGAGCGGTGAGATGAAGCTTGCGAGCAGATAGCCGTGGGCGGCGTGCACCTCCAGCATGTCGAAGCCGGCGCGGATCGCGCGCTGCGCCGCGGCGACGTAATCGGCGATCACCGCGTCCATGTCGGCGCGGGTCATCTCGCGCGGCACCTGGCTGTGCGGATAATAGGGGAGCGGCGAGGCCGAGATGATCGGCCAGGCGCCTTCTTCCAGCGGCTCGTCGATCCCCTCCCACATCAGCTTGGTGGCGCCCTTGCGGCCGGCATGGCCGAGCTGCAGGCAGATCTTCGCCGCCGAGTTTTCGTGCACGAAATCGACGATGCGCTTCCACGCCGCCTCCTGGGCGTCCGAATATATGCCGGTGCAGCCGTGAGTAATGCGCGCCTGTTCCGACACATTGGTCATCTCGGTGAAAATCAGGCCGGCGCCGCCCACCGCGCGGGCGCCGTAATGAACGAAGTGCCAGTCGCCCGGTATGCCGTCCACCGCCGAGTACTGGCACATGGGCGAGACCACCACGCGGTTGTCGAGCGTGATCCCGCGCAGCCGGAACGGCTGGAACATCGGCGCAACCGGGCGCAGCGTGTCGACCGCGAAACCCTGCGTGCGTACATCCTCGGCGATGGCGCGGTCGATCTCATCGACGAAAGCCGGGGCGCGCAGGCGCAGATTGTCGTAGGTGATGGCCTTCGAGCGGGTCATCAGCCCGAACAGGAAGCGTTGCGGGTCCATCGGCCAGAAGCGGTCGACCTGCTCGAACCAGACCAGCGACACATCGGCGGCGTGCTGAGTCTTCTCCACCTCCTCGCGGCGATCGGTCTCGAACCGCGCGAGCGCGGCGGCAACGTCGCCGCCGCCGGTGACGCGGAACGCCTCGTAAAGCGCGATGGCATCCTCCATCGCGAGCTTGGTCCCCGAGCCGATCGAGAAATGGGCGGATGCCTTGGCATCGCCGATCAGGACGATATTGTCCTTGACCCAGCGCGCATTGGAGACGCGCGGAAAGTTACGCCACATCGAGCGGTTGATGAGCAGGCGATGGCCGCGCAACTCCTCGTGGAACACGTTTTCGAGGAACGCGGCCGACTGCGCCTCGTCGAGCTTGTCGAGGCCGGCGCGCGCGAAGGTGTCCGGCTGCGCTTCCATGACCCAGGTCGACTGCCCCGGCTCGTACTGGTAGCAATGGGCGATGAAAATCCCGTGCTCGGTCTCGCGAAAGAAGAAGGTGAAGGCGTCGAACGCCCGGGTTGAGCCCATCCAGGCGAATTTGTTGGGACGCAAATCGATCTCGGTGCCGAAATCATCGCGCCGCAACTCGCGGATCGCGCTGTTGATCCCGTCGGCGGCAACGATCAGGTCGGCCCTCGCATGCGCCGCCAGGCTGGCATCGACAGCGGTCTCGAACCTGAGCACGACGCCGAGCGCGCGCGCACGCTCCTGCAGAAGGTGCAGCAGGGTGACGCGCGAGCAGCCGCAAAAACCGTTGCCGCCGATCCGCCGCACCATTCCCTTGAAATGGATTTCGATATCGTCCCAATAGGCGAAATTGTCGGTGATCGCCCGATAACTCTCGCGGTCATAGGCCTCGAAGGTCGCGAGCGTCTCGTCCGAGAACACAACGCCGAAGCCGAACGTATCGTCCGGCCGGTTGCGCTCGAACACGGTGATCTCGGCCTCGGGCCAGCCTTTCTTCATGAGGATCGAAAAATAGAGCCCCGCGGGCCCCCCGCCGATCACATCGACCTTCATTCGTATCTCCTCAAGCCCCCATCTTTATGTTTGGCGCATGATCTCGTCCGAAAAGCCCGCCAGCTTTTAGGGATCATGCATTTTTCGGCGGCGCATCTTCTGCCGCGAACCGGTCTCCACTTCGCCGGGAAACGCACTGACCGAGCCCGCCCGGCAATGGCAAGCCGCTGATGCTACCGTTTTGCGCTTGAGATATAATAGACCAAAACGAGCTGCTGAGCCCCGCCGAACCGGAATACAGCAAAGAGGATACGCCCGCAGGAGCCTTTCCATCCGTGGACACCAGAGACGAAGACCGTTACGCGCCGCTGCATCCCTCCGCACATGTCGATCGTTTTGCCCGCGACAACCTGCCGCCGCGGGCGCAGTGGCCGGATTTCATCGCACGATTGCCGGAGCTGCAATACAAGGCGCGGCTCAACTCCGCAGCCGAGCTGATCGACAGCTGGATCGCGCGCGGCGCGGGCGAGCGGCCCTGCTTCATCACGGACGGCGAAACGCTCACCTATGCCGGTTTCGCCGAGCGGGTGAACCGCATCGCCCATGCACTCACGCGCGATCTCGGCCTTGCGCCCGGCAACCGCGTGCTGCTGCGTGGAACGAACAGTCCGATGATGGTCGCGGCGTTCTTCGCGGTGCTCAAGGCGGGGGGCGTCGCGGTTGCGACCATGCCGCTCCTGCGCGCCAAGGAGATCGCCTATCCGCTCAACAAGGCACAGGTGAAGCTCGCTTTGTGCGATGCGCGGCTCGCCGAGGAGATGGAGAAGGCTCGCGCGGGCGCTCCCTTTCTCGAACGCGTGGTTTATTGGGGCGAAGGTGGGGCCGGCTCGCTTGAACGGCTGATGGACGGTGCCGGTTATGCCGACTTCGCCGCGTGCGACACTGCGAGCGATGATGTCTGCCTGATCGCCTTCACGTCCGGCACGACCGGCGAGCCGAAGGGTACGATGCACTTTCATCGCGACCTGCTGGCGATCTGCGACAGCTATGGCCGTCACGTTTTGCGCGCCGAAGCCGGTGACCGCTTCATCGGCACGCCGCCGCTCGCCTTCACCTTCGGTCTCGGCGCGATTGCGCTGTTCCCGTTGCGGATCGGGGCGTCCTCGATCCTGATCGAGAACACGACGCCGCCCGACCTGATCGCTGCGATTGCCCGCCACCGAGCGAGCGTGTGCTTCACTGCGCCCACCGCATACCGGGCCATGCTGCCGCTCCTTAAGGCGCACGATATCGGATCGCTGCGCAAATGCGTATCGGCCGGCGAGGCGCTGCCCAGGGCCACGTTCGAGGCCTGGCGCGAGGCGACCGGGCTCAAAGTCCTGGACGGCATCGGCGCCACCGAGATGCTGCACATTTTCATCGGCTCGCCGGAAGAGGACATCCGTCCGGGTGCAACCGGCAGGCCAGTGCCGGGCTTTGAGGCCCGCGTCATTGACGAGGCAGGTAACGAAGTCGCGCCCGGAACCATGGGGCGCCTCGCAGTGCGCGGGCCCACCGGGTGCCGCTACCTCGCCGATCCCCGCCAGCAGGCCTATGTGCAGAACGGATGGAACCTGACCGGTGACACTTATCTAAAAGATGCGGACGGCCATTTCTGGTTCCAGGCGCGCTCCGACGACATGATCGTCTCGGCCGGCTACAACATCGCCGGGCCGGAAGTGGAGGCGGCACTGCTCACCCATCCGGCCGTCGCCGAATGCGGCGTGGTCGGCGCCCCTGATGAGCAGCGCGGACAGATCGTCACAGCCTATGTCGTGCTGCAGCCTGACGCGGACGCCTCGGCCGAGGCACTGCAGGACCACGTCAAGGCAACCATCGCTCCTTACAAGTATCCACGCCGGATCGTCTTCGTTCGCGAGTTGCCCAAGACCCTGACCGGCAAGCTGCAACGCTTCGCTCTGCGACGCCTGGTGGCGAAAGACTGAACCCGCGAGCATCCCGCGAGGGCTTCGCGGCCACCCCAACTCTCGTCGTAACGCCTTGACATCAGTGGGCTTTGAAGCGGATTCTATTGCAGGCGCATCCAAAGTCGCACCCAATCATCTACTATTAATCAGGTTCTCCAAGGTGAACCGGTTCGCAATCCGCCGGAAACTACTCGAATACTGGCCGAACACGCATTCCGCCTTTTGGGCGGTAGGATTGGTTGTTTGAAGGCTGCCTCATATTCGGCCACTTTAAGAGGTTGATCAATGGATTGGGGATCGGCCGGGCTGTGCGGCCAGGTTATTGAGTTGACCCTTTTGAGATTAATAGGGGCGGCGGACTGAAATCCGCAGGCGTTTGATGGCGCAAGGGCCGCTGGCGGGCGGGTTTTACACGAAAGAGCGCTGTGCCGTTGCTGACGCGATAAACGCGGCGCGCAGCACCATCATGCTCTGTTCTAGGTTGAGCTCGTGACAGAGCCGCGATCAGACATAAAAACTGTGGGCATTCGGCCGCTCGAACCGAGCTGCGCGTTTCTCGCCGGGGGCGGCGAAATGGGCGCGCTCATGCGCACCCATGACTGGAGCGGATCTCCCATCGGACCGCCGGAACAATGGCCCGACGCCCTGAAAATGGCGGTGAGCATCTGCCTGAACTCGCGCTTCCCCATGCTGTTGGGGTGGGGACCCGAATTCGTGATGCTCTACAATGACGCCTATCGGCCGATCCTCGGCACGACCAAGCATCCGGCGAGCCTCGGCAGCCGGGGGCGTGACATCATGCCGGAAATCTGGACCATTATCGGTCCGCAGCTCGCGAGCATCTGGCGCGGCGAGGCAACGTGGTCGCATGACCTGCTGCTTCCGCTTAATCGCAACAATTATATCGAGGAAGCGTATTTCACTTACTCCTACAGCCCGATCAAGCACGCGGACGGGCGGATCGGCGGCGTCTTCACCGCGGTTACCGAGACCACCGATCGCGTGCTGAGCGAACGGCGCCTGCGCATCCTGCGCGAACTCGCCTCGTGCACGGCGGAAGTGCGCGGCGTCGAAAGCGCCTGCCAGGACGCGATCCACGTGCTCGGCGCCTACAATCCGGACATTCCCTTCGCGCTGCTCTACCTGCTCGACGAAGCCGGCGACCGGCTGCGTGCGATCGACTCGACCGGCCTTCCCTATGATGCCTATGCCGCCGAGGTGGCGCTGCAGGGCGACGATCCGTGGAGCGTGAGCCGCGTGGTCCGCACGGGCGAGCCGGTGCTGCTCCACGACCTTTCCGCCAGCTTCGGCGTTCTTCCCGGCGGAACCGCGCCGGAGCCGACCTCGCGCGCGCTGGTGCTGCCGGTGGCGCGGCTTGGAACGGCGGCATCCACCGGAGCGCTCGTGCTCGGCATCAATCCTCGCCGCGCTCTTGACGACGATTATCGCGGCTTCTTCGAACTCGTCGCCGGCCACTTCGCGACCGCCATTTCCAATGCCCGCGCCTACAGCAAGAGCATCGACGCGCTGCGCCTGAGCGAAGCCCGGTTCCGCGATTTCGCCGACTCGGCTCCGGTGATGATCTGGGTGTCAGATGCGAATGCGGTGTGCAGCTGGTTCAACCGGGCCTGGCTTGCCTTCACCGGCCGCACCCTGGAGCAGGAGCTGGGGCAGGGCTGGACCGACAATGTCCATCCCGAGGATTGGGAGCGGTGGCAAAAAACCTACCGCTCGGCCTTCGAGCAGCGTGAGCCGTTTCGGATGGGTTGCCGGCTGCGGCGGCACGACGGCGAATGGCGCCATCTCGATAATACCGGGGTACCGCACTATGCGGAGGACGGCGCCTTCATCGGCTATATCGGCTCGTGCACCGACGTCACCGATGTGCGGCGCTGGGAGGCGGCGTTGCGCCGCAGCCGGGAGGAGGCGCTGCGTCTCAACGAGACGCTCGAACAAAGGGTCGAGGAGCGCACCAAGGATCTCGCCGCCGCCAATCGCCAGCTCCTGGCCGAGATCGAAGAACGCGAAAAGGTCGCCTCGGAACTGCGGCAAATGCAACGGCTTGACGCCATCGGGCAGCTCACCTCGGGCGTCGCCCACGACTTCAACAACCTGCTCACCGTGATTCTCGGCAATGTGAGCTACCTCGAAAAGACCTGGGCGCAGTCGGACGATGCCAAGCTGCTGCGCCGGCTGTCGCATACGCGTCAGGCCGCCGAGCGCGGGGCGAAACTGATCGCACAGCTTCTCGCCTTCTCGCGTCGCCAGCGACTGGAGCCGCGCACGGTCAATCTCAACGACACCGTCGGCAAGATGCGCGACCTGTTGCAGAGCACGATGGGGGGCAGTTTCGAGATCGAGACGATCCTCACGCCCGGCGTGTGGCCGGCGCTGGTCGATCCAACGCAGATCGAGCTGGTCGTCCTCAATCTCGCGATCAATGCGCGGGATGCCATGCAGCTTGGCGGCCGGCTCACGGTCGCGACCGCCAATGCCAGCCTGGGCGAACCGTTGCGCTCGGAAGAGCCGCAGAAGCCGGGCGACTATGTCATGCTGACCGTGAGCGACACCGGATCGGGCATGACCGAGGAGGTGCTCGCCAAAGCATTCGAGCCGTTCTTCACCACCAAGCGGGTCGGCAAGGGATCCGGCCTCGGGCTCAGCCAGGTGCTCGGATTCGCCAAGCAATCGGAAGGCGGTGTGCAGATTGAGACAAAGCTCGGCGAGGGAACCACGGTCAGGGTCTATTTCCCGCGTTCGACGCCTTCGAGCGACGATCGCAGACCCCTGTCCGCCGAAGCGCTGGCGGCCCTGCCCCGCTCCGCCGTCGTGCTGATTGTCGACGATGACGAACATGTGCGCCACGTCACCGCCACCATGCTCGAAGCGATCGGCCATACGGCGATCGAGGCCGGAAGCGGCGGCGCAGCGCTTGAGATCCTCGCCGGCAAGCAGAAGATCGACGTGGCACTGATCGACTTCGCCATGCCGGGCATGAGCGGCGTCGACCTTGCGCGCGAGGCGCGCCTGCGTCTGCCGGCATTGCCGATCGTGTTCATCACCGGCTATGCCGATTCGACGGTGCTCGCCAGCATTCGCCACGAGCACATTCTGCGCAAGCCGTTTCTCGAACACGATCTTGACCTTAAGATCCGCGCCGCCCTCCTGCACAAGCATGTCGGCACGCTCGACGAGTTGATGTCGCTCGGCTAGAGCATGATCCCGAAAAGTTGGCAGACTTTTCGGACAAGATCATGCGACAAACAAAGAGAAACAGAGCATGATCCCGAAAAGTTGGCAGACTT
>JANQIP010000216.1 GCA_028282095.1 Xanthobacteraceae bacterium
AGCAATCACGCTCTCTTTTTCCTTTGTTGGGTCGCATAACCTTCTCCGAAAAGTCTGCAACTTTTCGGGATCATACGCTTTGTTCGCATAATCTTGGTCCGAAAAGTCTGCAACTTTTCGGGATCATGCGCTTTGGTTGCATAATCTTGGTCCGAAAAGTCTGCAACTTTTCGGGATCATACGCTTTGTTCGCATAATCTTGGTCCGAAAAGTCTGCAACTTTTCGGGATCATGCGCTTGACGCCTTCTGGTCCTTATAGGTCCGATCTCGTCCGGCCGCTATGGTGGGCTGTTCGCGTGCGCCAAGGATCACTTGCTGAGCTTGCCCAGCTCGTCCGAGAGTTCGGGGAGCGCCTTGTAGATGTCGGCGACGAGTCCGTAGTCGGCTACCTGGAAAATCGGCGCTTCCTCGTCCTTGTTGATGGCGACGATGACTTTTGAGTCCTTCATGCCGGCGAGATGCTGAATCGCGCCGGAAATGCCGCACGCAATATAGAGCTCGGGAGCGACCACTTTGCCGGTCTGCCCAACCTGCCAGTCATTGGGTGCGTAGCCGGCGTCGACCGCCGCGCGCGAGGCTCCAATCGCAGCACCGAGCTTGTCGGCGATCGGCTCGATATATTTGGTGAAGTTCTCTCGGCTCTGCAGCGCCCGACCGCCGGAGATGACGATACGCGCCGAGGTCAGCTCGGCCCGCTCCGATTTCGACAGCTCTTCGCCGACAAAGCGCGACAGGCCGGGATCGGCCGCGGCGGGGACCGGCTCGACCGGCGCCGTGGCGCCGCCCTCACCGGTCGCCTGGAAGGTCGAGGTGCGCACCGTGATGACCTTCTTGGCGTCGCGCGTGCGCACGGTCTGCACCGCGCTGCCGGCATAGATCAGGCGATCGTAAGTGTCCGGCGCGACCACCTTGGTGATCTCGGAAATCTGCATCACGTCGAGCAGCGCGGCGACACGCGGCATGATGTTCTTGCCCGTGGTCGTGGCCGGCGCGACGAACGCGTCATAGCCGCCCGCAAGCGAAACAACGAGCGCAGCAACGGGCTCGGCCATCATATGCTCATAGAGCGGATCGTCGGCGAGCAGCACTTTGGCGACGCCGTCGAGCTTGGCGGCCTCGTCCGCGGCTGGGCGGCAATCCTTGCCGGCGACGAGGACGTGAACCTCCCCGCCGAGCTCGCGCGCCGCCGTGAGCGCCTTGTTCGTCGAATCCTTCAGTGCCGTGTTGACGTGTTCCGCAACAAGGAGAGTGGCCATTTACAGCACTCCGGCTTCGTTCTTGAGTTTTTCGATCAGTTCGGGAACCGACCCGACCTTGATGCCGGCCTTGCGCTCCGGCGGCTCGACTGTCTTGAGCACCTCGAGGTGGGGCGACGTGTCGACGCCGTAATCGCTCGGGGTTTTTTCGGCGATCGGCTTCTTCTTCGCCTTCATGATGTTCGGCAGCGAGGCGTAGCGCGGTTCGTTGAGCCGAAGGTCGGTGGTGACGATCGCCGGCGCGTTCAACTTGATCGTCTGCAAACCGCCATCGATCTCGCGCGTCACCGCGATGCCATCGCCTTCGATCTCGACCTTGGAGGCGAAAGTCCCCTGCGGCCAACTCAGCAGTGCCGCCAGCATCTGGCCGGTCTGGTTGCTGTCGTCATCGATCGCCTGCTTGCCGAGGATCACGAGGCCCGGACTCTCCGCCTCGATCACACCCTTTAGGATCTTTGCGACGGCGAGCGGCTCGACGGTGCCGTCGACCTTCACCAGGATGCCACGATCGGCGCCCATTGCGAGCGCCGTGCGCAGCGTCTCCGCCGCCTGCGCCGGGCCGATCGAGACCACGACGATTTCCGTCGCCTTGCCGGCCTCCTTGAGCCTGATCGCCTCTTCGACTCCGATCTCGTCGAAGGGGTTCATCGACATTTTCACATTGGAAAGATCAATACCCGAGCCGTCACTCTTCACCCGTACCTTGACGTTGTAGTCGACGACCCGCTTAACGGTGACAAGAATCTTCATGCTTCTACTCCCGCGGCGGCGCGCAAACTATGGCTCGGGTCTTTGCCTGTCAACGCGCGTGCCTTTGATCGTCGACCGATCAGGGTCGATGCTCGGGCTCAGCTGGGAACGGACGGGCGAGGAGATTCCAAAGCACCGATCGGCCGGGTCGACCCCCTTAAGGCCGATCAAAATGTCAAGCCGAACCATGGGGATGGTCGGCCTTGCCGGAAGGCGCGCCGATTTGAATGCGTCGCAGCGCAGGCTCGATCCAGCCGAACCAGAGCTTGATCCCGAAAAGCTGGCCGACTTTTCGGACGCGATCGTGCGCTAAAACAAGGAGAAATAGCGTGCGATCGATGCAATCTGCGTAAATCGCGCTCTAGAATTCTACTTACGCTGGAATGAGTAGAATGAGGGAGGGGGCGGCCTCACCGGTTCTGACCGGCCTGCCACCGGATTTCGCGTGCTCCTTGGCGTTGAGATGACGGGCGGTGACTTTCTTACTCCGCTCACCGGCCCCGAGCGTGGTGGTCCCGTCACCCCCGGTACGGGCGGAAGTAGGTCTGATTGGGTACGACCAGTGCAGCCCGAATGTCCCCATCGCCGCGCAGGGCTCGAAGCGCTGAGATCACTGTTTCATCGCCCAGATTGTCAGCATGAGCACGAGGATGGCGACGAACTGCAGAAGCACGCGCAGCCGCATCAGCTTCTGCGACACATTCGGCGAGCCTCCGCGCAGCATGTTGGCAAGGCCGAGCACGAGTACGACCGCGACGGCCCCGATCACCGTCGGAAGCGCATAGACACTGAGCGCATATGACATTCCTGCACCTCAACTCGCACGACACCGCCGCCGGCAGCGCGGCGCCGCTCAGCCGATTGCGCTAAGCGCCTCTCAAATATGAAGACTATATGAATGGACGCCAAGGCCAATTTTCCGGGAAAAGCTCGGCCCGCTGCGTTCAGGGGGGAAGCCGATCCGGCCTCAAGCGTTTTTCCTTGGGTTGAATCGGTCGCGCACCATTGAACTTGCCCGAAAAGCCTGCCGACTTTTCGGGATCATGCTCTCGTCTTGTCGCATGATCTTGCCCGAAAAGCCTGCCGACTTTTCGGTATCATGCTCTCGTCTTGTCGCATGATCTTG
>JANQIP010000237.1 GCA_028282095.1 Xanthobacteraceae bacterium
TGATCCCGACAAGTTGCAGACTTTTCGGACAAGATCATGCGACAAAACAAAGGAGAGCAGAGCGCGATCGATTCAAGCTGAATGGATCGCGCTCTAGTGTTCCGGGCTGACGGTCCGGGGTCGGACCGTCAGAGTCGAAACACTAGATTCGGATGGCGATCTCGAACCGGACGGCGGCCGCAACAGCCGGATCGCCGACCGAAGTCGTATGCACATGTGAACCGGCAGGTCGGACAGCGGACCCGAACCGGATGATGGACCGGATCGGCAATGGCCATCTGAAATCGGACATCCGCCCCAAAACCGAATGGCGCGCTGGTTCGGATGGCGGGGCGAGTAAGACGGCGGACCGGACTGGACCGGAGCGGATGGCGGGCCGCGGGAGACGGCCAACCGGGCAGGACCGGAGCGGATGGCGGGCCGAGGGAGACGGCGGACCGGACCGGATCGGATGGCGGCCGAAGGAGACGTCGGACCGGACCGGATCGGATGGCGGACTGGACCGGATCGGATGGCGGACTGGACCGGCGATGGGCGATGCGATTGAACTTTGCAACACGCCGGACGTTTTGTTATACGCGTTGCGCCTCATCGCTCGCGAACGTGTTCCCCGGTAGCTCAGCGGTAGAGCAACCGGCTGTTAACCGGTTGGTCGCTGGTTCGAATCCGGCCCGGGGAGCCAAATTAAATCAAGTGGTTAGGCCGAGACGGCGCCCCGCGGTCTCATCCGAAGTCCGGCGATCGACATTAAGTCAGACATTAAAGGGAAGGATCGCGCGGGCGGGCGGCGCTGGGCGGCGGCCAGGACCGCGAGAGGCGGGCGCTCGCGCGTTCTCTGCCCGCCCGGCGGGACACGGCGCGGCTCCGGCCGAAGAACGAGTGAGCGCTCGGCCGCGGCGCGAGGGCCGGGGTATCAGGTTGGCGCGCTTGTTCGGCGACTCGTTTCACTGATGAGCGTGGCCAATGGCCTTCTCAAACTGCTGAACTTTCGCGAGCAGCCGCTGAAACTCCGGCGGTTCAAACCCCGCCACCTCGGCCAAGATCTCACCTGCCAAAACGAGATGGAACTCGGCCGGCTGCCTGCCTATTCGTTCGGCAGGGAGCAGGAGGTGTCCACCCTTAGCATCGGTGTACAGACAGGATTGTCGCAGTGGCTCGATTTCGCCGTTCTCCACTTGGTCAAGGAACGCGACGACGTTCGTGAGCCCGAGAATGCGGTCCAATCGAGAATTGACTAATGCCCCCGCGCCCGCCGCAAGCAAAAGCTTCTGAGTGTGCGAGTAGAACGGATGTCTCTTTCGCCCGACAATGGGTGACTGGGTCACTGGGCTCCCACCGCGGCGAACTTGCTCGTCAAGAGCAAGCTGGAAACGAGCAACGCCGATCTTCCCGACCTCCTCAAGGCACGTGACCGACAAGGCCAAGGCCGTTGCGTAGCGGTCGTGAACGAATAGGCGACAGGCATCATCCCAGAGACCCTCAGCATGGGCGACGATTTGCTTGAAGCGTTCGTAGGCCGCTGCGAAAGAGTCGGCAGCTACCAGAGACTTGCCCGTGGCGAGCAGATCATTCTGAACCTCGACGTAGCGATTGAACCGGCGAGCCTGATCCTTCGCAACAAGCTTCTCGTGAATCTCCTTGCCCACGTCTCTCATTTCCGAGCCGCCGAACGACGTTTATGCAGTCCGTATGAGCTTACAAGCCGCAAGGGCCGCCGTCATGTGAGCGGGCAGACTTATTAGCAAGCGCGACCTTGGTTTGCGCGCGCACGAAAGACCAGCAAACGCCAATTGCCGCCCCACGAGCAGGAAGCGCCTCGCCCTCAGGTGCGTCATCGAGCGTCCTCTCCGGAACGAGGGCCCGAGCGGCGCGCCGGTACATCCGCGGTCGCGCGCTCGGGTTCGGGGGCCCGGCCGGGGTCGGGCGCCCTCGTCAGTGCCGACGCCCCCGGCCAGCGATAGAGGAGTAGGAGCCGTGGCGGGGCTGCCGGTGTTGATCGCGGAACACCGCCGGCTGGTTCCGCCCGGCCGGTGATGCGCGGCGCCGGGGGCCGCCCCGGTCGGCCGAGAAGGCGACCGGGCTGCATCGGCGGGCACATTCGGACCCGCCGAACTCTGATCACGTCGGGATCGCGCCGCGCGGGCGAAGGCCCAGGTCGCTCGGCGTCTCACCGGCGGCCTGGTAGGCGCGAAACAGGTCTGGGTGCTCGCGCGGCGCGCGCTCCATCGCGACGAGCTTGGAGCAGTTGTCGCGAGCCATGATGTTGCGCACGGCATCGTCGAAGCGAACGACGTCGGCCGAGATGGTGGGTATTCGGACGACCGGAGTCGGGGTCACCCGCTCGACCGCGGCCTCGTTGTACTTGCGCACCAAGTCGGGGTGCCGGTCCGCGGCGGCGGACATGGCGTCCAGCTTCGACAGCCCGTAGACTTCCCGCAGGTGCGCTATCGCCTCCTCGAGCGTGTCGAACGAGATCGGCTGCTCGGTGATCTTCTCAAAACGCATGCTGTCTGGCTCCTGGTCGCTGTCGTCTCCATCGGATCGCTTCATGAGGACCGCCGTCGCGCCCGCCTGGGCCGGGCTGTCGACGGCAGATATCTCGGCGAGCTTGAACGATCGCATGACGCGCCTGCGGCGCCTCGTTGAGGGTGCTCTTTCGACCATCATCACCTCGCTCTGTCGTGCGGGCCGCCGCGCTCGAACTCGGCCATGATCAAGACATCGTCACGAGGACCGAGGTTCCGGGCCTTCGGACCGCCCGGGATCTCGTAGGATCGCGGCTTCTGCAGCGAGACCATCTTGCCGGGAAACCGGCGGTCGGTGGTCGCCAGGACCTCGTCTTCTTCGTCGGTCATGAGAACTCTCCTCTCTCTATCAGCCCCACATCAGGCGGCCGAAGCCGAGCAGCGACGGCCGCAGCCCGGCCTCGTACTCGCTGATCTGCCGACTGCGCAAACTGTCGACCCGGTGCCGCCTGGCCTCGCGGTGCTCGCCGGCGCGCGCGTGGCGCTCGGCCGCGCGCCAGTGCGACTCGCGAATCTCGGCGGCGCGCGCCTCGACGTGCCCGCGATCCTCGTCGGTCAGCACGCGGCGGCCGTCTCGGTCTGCGAGAATCGGGCGGTCGAGGTCGGCAGCGATCATGCTCCGCAGCTCGCGGAGCTGCGCCAGCTCGCGTCGCAGCTCCGACGACTCGTGCGAGTCGTCGTGGCGCGCGAGGGCGCCCAGCCGCGCCTCGATGGTGCGCGCGTGCCTGTCGATCCGCGCGAGCTCGATCCGCACGGTCGTGTTGTGCTCGGCGAGCGCGGCGGCGGCCAGCTCGGCGCTGGGCGGCTCCGGCTGGGGCGCGGGCGGCCCCGACGGGCCGACGGCGACGACGCCCGCCAGCCGCCGGCGCAGGGCTCGGCGCTTGAAGGACGTGGTGTCGGGGTTGTCGATCGCGCGCTGGTATTCCGCCGCGCGCGCGGGGTCGAGCCCGGCCGGCGTCGCCGGCTCAATACGCGTCGAATCTCGCCTCAGAAGTCCCATCGTCAATCTCCTCGTCGGGTTCGTCATCGAGCAACCACGGCGGCCGCATCGGTCGGTATCGCGGGTCGTAGTCGGCGCCCGGCCCGAGCAGCCGCGGACCGAAGCCCGGGGCCGCCTGCGCGGCCCTGCGAGGGCCCCGGACTCGTTCCTCCTCGCGACCGGCGGCGGGGCGCGGCCGAGCAGGAGAACCCGAGGAATCGCGCTCCGCGGTCCGGCGCGACGGCGTGCGGGGGATGCTTCGCCGCTTGGGCGGGTCGACCCGCTTCGCTTCGCGCTCGGCGCGGTCGCCGAGCCGCGCGGCGATCTCATCTAGGCGGCGCGCGATCTCGGCATGGACGCTGCCGGGCGCGAGCGCGCCGGCCGCCTCTCCCAACTCCTCATCTTCATCGTCGCAATCAAGCTCGCCGCGGAGGGCGGCTGCGATCATCCCCTCCACCTCGCGGCGCACGGCGTCGCCGTCTGCGGCCTCTCGTGCCGCCCGGTCGGCGACCTCGCGGCACACAGAGTCGATCAACAGCCCAACGTCGATTCGGGCCGAGCCCTTGACCGCGCTAAGCGCCTGCCGCACGGCGTCGCGGTGCTCGCCGTCGAGCGCGGCGAGCAGGCCCACGTCGCTCTGGAACTTGTGTCGCTCCAGCGCGGCGATGATCGAGCGCGCGGTCGGGGCGGCGGTCATCATGCTCGCGCCTCGTTCTGTGCGCGCAGCGCATCAATTGCCGCCTGCGTCCCGTCCTCGGCGGGCTCCTCGTCGAGCCCGAGGCGCGAGAGCAGGCGACGAATCTCGCCCGACAGGCGGCACACCAACAATGGATCGATAAGCTCGCCGCGCGCCGATGCCAGATCGAGCGCCTCGCGCTGAACGATCAACGTCGCCAGCGCGCGGCACATCTGGTCGTGCTGTTTCCCGGCCAGGGCAACGTAGTGTTCATGAAGCGAGCGCCAGCGCTTCGCCTCGCGGGTGCGACCGTCAACCGGTCGCTTTCGTGAGCGTTTAGCGGTCCCTGCGCGGCCGCACTCGGCGCGCGTCCTGGCCGCATCGGCGGGCTTTCTGTTTGCACTCATTCGGGCCCTGCCTAAGGTCGATTTCAATGTCGATCTCTCGTGCCTCGTCGCTCGTGCGCTGCGCGTTCGACCGCATTTCGCAATTAAATAGCGGCTCTTTCCTGATCAGGCAAGCCGATCGACCAACCGGCATGCGACCGGTCGGCCGCCCGCGTCGGCCGGCTGCGCACTCTCAATCTTTTTGTGCGGCGGTGGGCGGGCGGCGGCGATGCGAACCCCGTGCACGACAGAGCGAGGTAGGGGGGTCGCCACCTGACCATGCTGCCGGCCGGCTCGCGACGGTGCGTGCGGCAATTATTCTTTCGGGCGGGGGGCTACGACTCGGGATGCTATAAAGGAGCATCAGTTGTACGGGACGGAAGAATTCACGAGGAGGCAAGAGATGACGACGACGAACACCTTTGTTGCCGCGGCTCAGTACGATGATTGGCTCGGAACGGCGGCCGCTGACAATGCTGATGGGAATTCCGATCTTGCTCATCTGCTGCAACAGAAGGGTCTTTACGATCCCGACAAAGAACTCTTAGTCGCCGCTGAAATGTACGTCGCTGAAAACAACGCCGGACGGTTGGGTGGGTCAACGATCTCAGCGTACGTTGTTGAGGGAAATCGGTTTGATGACGTGGCTCCAGTGCTCGCGGATCAGGACCCCATTCCAGTCCGCCGCATATCGCTCGAGCTGCCCCTGCAAGAAATGGTAGCCCTCTTCAAACGCTTCAGCGTCTCGCTGACGTGGAGGGGGCTTGATCTCGTGGGTAGGCGGTATCAACACGACGATTGACGCGCCCATTTCCGGTCCGTGATGGTGCCGGTTTAGCGCTTAGCCGGGTTACGTGGCCGGCACTGAAAGACAAAGGGAATTCGGGCGAACGAAGGCGGGGTGGCGGATTATTACTGCTCGCGCTTGCCGCTTCTTCAGCGTCTCTCCTCTGCCACCCTCGTAATAATCCGCCACCCCTCATTCCCCGCCTAAGATTTCGTTTTCAATTCAATGCCTGCGTCGTCCGACCACGTGACGTGATCGGGGATGCCGAGCCAGTCCGTGCCGACCGTTTCCATTCCCGATCCTCTCTTGATCGACTGCGCATCTGCCCGACCGAGGATTGACCTCACCCGGTTTGGGATGCGCGATCTATACTGGTCCGCGACTGCGTGGTGGCTTCGGCTCTTGCGTCTTCGGTGCCTCTTCAGTTCGGCTTGGTAGACGTCGCGGGTGACTTTTCTGATGCGCCGTTCTGTCATCCGCTCCGCCTTGACGTTGTGTGCGATCAGCTCGGACGGCGATGCCGTCGTCAGCTTTTCCGGCTCGTCCAGTCCCGCTCCCCTGACTGATCGCGCATTCTGAAACCGCAGTTCTAGGCGGACGATGCGGTCTGATTTTCGGTAAGTCACGAGGTTTCGCGCCCGGCGCTTGTCTGTCCAGTATGTCGTCTCGCCGACCCGCACCTTTTGGCTCTTCGCCGGCCGCCACTTCAGGACCAGGTGCCGGTCGAGCCAGTCGATCAGATCGGCGGCTTCGCCGTCGCTTTCGGCTCGGAAGTCCACCGCGATGTCGACGCGGCTGATGAGCGCCCCGAGTCTCTTGTCGCTCAGGATGCGCGCCGCGACTTCGGCGTCGGCCCTGGTCGGTCTGTTGACCGGCACGCGCATTCCCCGGAAGTGGTCTGTGCGGTCGCGAATTTCCTTGACTTCGATCCGCCGCCCGAAGGCTTCCCGCAGGAACGATCCGAATCCGTGCGGCGGCCGCCGCACGGATAGCTCGATCGTGTCTATGCTGGCCGCTGCCTGGACGGCCGCCTCAAGGCCCTCCGAGGGCCGCTCACTCGCTTTTCTGTTCGGTCGGCGGGCAGCACCCGTCGAGGGCTCAGAACGCGTCATTCGGGCCTCCTGCGGCCCCTGACATCAGCGAGCTGATATTTTCGCAGCCTCGGCAGCCGCGCCGGTATAATATCGGTCACGGACGCTTTCCTGTGTCTCAGAGATCGTCCCATCGTGCCCCCGCCCCCGAAGTTGCCGCTTCGGGGGCGGGTCTTTGCTCTCGCGGCTTATGCGGCGTCCTCAGCGGCGGCCTCAGACTCGTGGTATTCGGTCTCCCTCCGGACCCACGCACAGTACTCCCGACGCCACACGTCGAATGTCGCGTAGAAGTTTTCGGGAAAGACGCTATGGCCGCCGCCGACCACGGTTCCGTCCGGCTGCCTCAGCGCGTCCGGGTACGCCGGCGTGTGGTAGGTGATCGGCAGCGCGTTCCCCCGCCACATATGGTCTTCTTCTGCCACCTCCCTCGGCGGCGACAGGTCCCAGGCGAGGACGGGGTATTCGAAGACAAAGTCGGTGTAAGGGTCATATTCCAGAACGACGAAGCCCGGGTTCGCCGGGACGACCAGTCCCCTCTTAGTCCCTCCCTGCAGCATCCTATTGACGGCCCGAGCCGCTCTCGGGTGCGCCGTTTCCACTCTCTTGCCTTCTTCCATCGAACTCTCCTTTTAGATGATGCGCACGCAGTGATCCAAGCGAGCGCGCACCCGTGCGCCTCGATGCGCGCCGCCGGTCTTGAATTCACTCAGTCGGCGGCGGCCTCTGGGAGGAGACGTTCGTTCAGGTCGCGACCGAGGAAGCGCTTGGTGTTGGGACCGACCGCCATCGGCTTCGGCAATCGACCCGCCTTAACCCAGTTCCAGATCGTCACGATGTGGGTCTTGCCGCCGATCCGGTCGCGCACCTCCTTCGCGGAGTAGAGCTGATCGGGATCGAACAGCTGGCGCGGCGACGATCGCCGCTGCCGCGCTGGCGAGTGTTCGAGGGACATTCGTTTGACCTCCGACTAATCGTCCTTGGCCAATACATACTCCGATTGCCCCGCGCATCCAGCGCGGACGTGGCGCGTCAATTGTTGCGGAATTGGACTGCCTGCCGCTCTACGCGCGCAGTCGCGCTCGGGCGATCTTGTGCGCGCGCTCGACCCGCGTCAGTTCGTCTTTGAATGCCTTGATGCGCTTCTTGAACTTCTGCAGCTCGGAGTCCGTCTGCTTGTCGCGCGGCGTTACCATCAGGAAGCGGTCGACGACGGCGTTCCGCATGGCGGCAACGTGCTGCTGGCCACTGATGCGATGGAAGTCGGCCTGCATGTCAATCCATTCGATGTGGCCATACATTTCATGCCGCTTGTCTTCGTCCCTGCGGCGGCCGGCGCGCGCGGGATGCGGCACCTGTTGCGCGGCAGAGACGATGCGTTTGCGTCCGTACTTGGCGACCAATCGCGCCAGCGTCTCTGCGTCGCGCGCCGACAGCTCCTCTCCCCTCTTGTCGGCCATCAGCGTGCCCGCCGTCGTCGTGCGGTCAGGTCAACGACATTCGGTGGCGGTGGTGACGTCGGCACTGGCTGGACAATCTGGTGCAGCCGAGCGGCCCAGCATTCCAAAGCATCGCGAATTTCTGATGCATATCGGTGCTGGTCGTAGATTCGTTGCAGACCCTGTCGGGCGTGGCCCAAAACCATTTCGGCAATGTGGTCGTCGACCCGGAGCGCCGACAAATTTGTCCGCACGGCGCGGCGAAGGTCGTGGACGACCCACGGCGCGAGCTTGACTCTCGTCGGATCGTCCCCGCGGCGCCGGGCCAGGGCCCGGAGCGTGCGCAGCATCCGCGCGTCGACCCTTGCCTTGTGCTTTGAGCCGAGCCAAACAGCGCCGCTGCCCGTCGCGGTGAAGAGAAACTCGCATCCGGCGAATCGCGGCAGCCCCTCCAGGCACCGGCAGGCGTCGTCGACGAGCGGCACAATGTGTTCTGCGTCAGACTTGAATCTCTCACGGGGTATCGTCATGACCTTGTGCGCGGCGGGGACCGCCGACCAGTCGGCGTCACCCTTGCGCAGCGCGCGCCGCAATTCAGGATGCAGCTCGCTCCACCGCGCCTCGGCGATCTCGCTGAGGCGGCAGCCGGTCAGCAGCAGCAGCCGATACAGCGGACCGGCCGGGTAGCCGAGCCGTCCGGTCGCGCGCCAGAAGGCGAACACCTCATCGTCGCTCAGCGTTCGCTGGCGCGGCCCAATCTTGGCGTTCTTGAAGAGTAGTTTTTTGTCGAGTGACGCGCACGGCGACGCCGCGATCAGCTCTTCATGCACGGCGAGCTTGAAGATGCCGACGGCGTGGGTCCACGCCGCCTTCGCACTGTAGGCAGAGCGCCGCAGATGCTGCTCGATCAACTGCCGGACATCGCGGGGCGCGATCTCGTGCACGGGCCTGTCGCCCCAAGCCAGAACCAGCAGCCGCCGAATCTCCTGCGCGTCCGCCTCGGCCCGCCGGTTGCCCCTGCGCCCGGCGATGTAGCGCTGCGAAAGACCCATGAACGTGTTCTGCTTGCGCGCCGCCTCGGCGCGCCTTTCGGCTTCTGCCCTGGCCTTCTCTTCGGCCTTCTCCCGCTCCTCCGCCTCAAACGGGTCGACCCCGGCCTTCGCTAGCGCATAGTATTGCCGCGCCTTGTCGCGGGCCTTCGCCAGCGTCATGGCCGGCTCTTCCCCGTAGACCCCGATGTTGCGGACGGTCTGCATCTCGCGGCCGGGCCACCGCAGCTGCATGACCCAGATCTTCTTGCCGCTCGGAAGGACCTTGAAGCCGAGGCCGGTGGCCGACGCGTCCCATGTGATGCCCGGCCGCTTCGCCTTCGCCAGCGCCCGGTCCTTCAGTTCCTTCGCCATCGCCGCCGCTTCCCGCCGATCGACATTAAATCGACATTAGAATAGCCACTATTGGCGACTAACGCAATTTAATGCCGACGACCGGTTTCGCAGCCTTTCTGCCTATTTTTCCATAAGTTATGCTGACCGCGACTAGCGGCGGCTGGCCCGGACGAGCCGCGCGGTTCCGACTGTTAACCGGTTGGTCGCTGGTTCGAATCCGGCCCGGGGAGCCAATTTTAATTTAATTAAATCAATAGGTTAGAAATACACCCGGATAGGATTCGAACTCTGCTTGCTTTTTCCAAAGCGATGTCCGGTGTGAAATCAACCTCGAAATGCAGTAATCTGACCTTATATGGACGAGGTGACCATGATTCATCTGTCCCAACAGACCGAAGCGCTGGCGCGCCAGCTTGCGGCGGCACGGGGCATTTCTCTTGAAGAGGCCGTGAAACTCGCCATTGAGCAGAGCGGGAAGAACCTCTTGGGTCATGCCGGAAAACGCCGTGATCTGGCAAAGAATGATCTGATTAAGCGCCTTGAAGAAATCTCTGCACGCTCCGCTGCCCGGCCCTTGATCGACCCGCGATCTCCGGATGAGCTTCTTGGCTTTGACGATTATGGCGTGCCGGGATGATCGTCATCGATAGCTCGGCCTTGATCGCCATTCTGGAGCACGAGCCTGAGCGCGTCGTTTTTTTCGAAGCCATCGCGAATGCGGACCGCTGTCTTATCAGTGCGGTGAATTATCAGGAGACCGGTCAGGTTGTCTTCGCGCGGCGCGGTGCAAATGGAGTTCGTGACCTTGAGGAGCTTGTCGAGGTCATGGAAGCGGAGATTGTCCCGCACGACTATGCATTGGCGAAGTTCTCGATTGAAACCTTCAAGCGGTTCGGCAAAGGAATCCACCCCGAAGCCCGCCTGAATTTCTGCGACTGTGCGGCGTACGCCCTGGCGAAAACGCTCAATGCGCCCTTGCTATTCAAGGGAAGCGATTTCGCCCAGACGGACGTTGAAGGCTGCCCTTGATCGGCTCGGACGGCAATAGCGCGCGGGCGGCCGGCGCTGGGCGGCCGCCGGGACCGCGAGGGCGGGCGCTGACGCGTTCTCTGCTTTACCCGGCGGACGGCGCGGGCCGGCCGAAACAACGAGCGCTGCGGCCCGCTGGCCCGAGCGTATGCCAGCACCTCCGCGGTCGCGCGGCTCGGGGTCGGGGGCCCGGCCGGGGCCGGGCGGCCTGCGCAGTGCCGACGTCGCCACAGTCAGCATGACTCGCGTCGTCCGATTGCGTAGGCTTACGCCTCCCCTCAGTCGTGACGGGAGGTTTTTTCATGATCGATTATGTGAAGCCCGAGCGCATCTCGATGCGGCTTCATCCCGAGTTAAATGAAAAGTGGGTCCAAGAGACCATCGCTGCCGACCCGTCCGTCTTGGGCCTCGGCGATCTCGTTCTTCGCGACAAGGAGCGAATCCATCCGCGCGCTGGTCGGCTCGATCTCCTACTCCAAGACCCCGACAGCAAGCGGCGCTACGAGGTCGAGATTCAGCTAGGATCGACAGACGAAGCCCACATCATTCGAGCCATCGAGTATTGGGACATCGAGCGGAAGCGTTACCCACAATATGACCACGCTGCTGTTCTGATAGCAGAAGACATCACAAGCCGTTTCTTGAACGTTGTGTCGCTCTTCAATGGCACGATCCCTTTGATCGCTATTCAGATGCAGGCTCTCAAGGTTGGCGACAAAATTGCGCTGATCTTTACGACCGTAATGGACGAGCTCACGCGGGGATTGGTGGAGGACGACGAAATCGAGCAGGCGACACCAGCCGACCGCGGCTACTGGGAGAAGCGCGGATCGCCGAAGACGGTCAAACTTGCTGACGAACTTCTGGGCATTGCACGCGAGATCGACCCTTCGCTGGAGCTCAATTACAACAAATACTACATCGGCATTGCAAAGAGCGGTCAGCCTTTCAATTTTGTGGCGTTTCGGCCCAGAAAGACGACGCTGAATCTTGAGCTCAAACTGCCGCGCACGGACGACGTCGATTCCCAACTCGACGAAGCTGGCATCGAAACGCTCGAATATTCTACTAGGTTTGGGTCCTATCGCCTCTCGTTGACTGGAGACGCAATTGCCAAGAATGTCGACGCGTTGCGTCGCCTGACCAAAATGGCGTACGAAAATCGAATGCCTTAAGCAGAAATCGGCCCGCCGGCCCGAGCGTGCGCCGGTAAATCCGCGGTCGCGCACTCGGGGTCGGCCCCACGGCCGGGGCCTTGTCACCCCAGGCCGGGCAACCACAACGCCAATTGCGGCAGGGCGATCAGCAGCGCCACCAGCACCAACGAGCATCCTATGAATGGCAGCGCGGACATGTAGATGTCGCGCATGGTGGTCTCCGGCGGCGCTACGCCCTTCATGACGAACAAGAGCAGTCCGAAGGGTGGCGTGGTGAAGCTGATCTCCAGCGCCAGCAGCATGATCAGGCCGAACCATATCGGATCGAACCCCAGGCTGAGCGCCAACGGAAAAAAGATCGGCACGGTCAGCAGCATCATGGAGATCTGCTCCATGAACATGCCGAGGATCAGAAGCACCCCGAACATCACCAGCAGCATCATCACCGGATCAAGGTCGAAGCCCGTCGCCCAGGCGATCAGCCCGCGCGACGCGCCGGAGAAGGCCAGAAGCTGAGAAAAAGTCGCCGAGCCGAAGACAATCAGATAGGCCATCAATGTCACCCGCAGCGCGCCGATGACGGATTCCTTGATCGCCTGCCAGGTCAGGCAGCGGAACAGCGCGGCAAGGACAAGAACGCCCAGCGCACCGAAGGCCGCGGCCTCGGACGGCGTGACGATCCCGTTGATCATCATGGTGACGATCACCGCCATGACGCCCACCATTGGCACCACGTCGCGGAATAGGGACCACAGGCGGGCGACAAGCGGTTCCCTTTCGACGACATAGGCAGGCGCGGCGGACGGATCGCGCCATGTCATGAACCAGATTGTCGCGATGTAGAAGGCGGCCAGGATCAGGCCTGGCACGACGCCTGCGATCAGAAGCGCGCCGACATCGATCTGCGCCAGCGTCGACAACAGGACGGCGAGCGCCGAGGGCGGGATGATGATCGCCAGCCCGCCCGTGCCCAGGATCGGGCCGATCGACATGTGCTTCTTGTAGCCGCGCTTGGTCATCTCGGGCACCATCAGCGAGCCGAGAAGCGCCGTCGATCCCATCGACGAGCCCGAAAGCGTCGAAAAGCCGGTCCCGCCGAGCACGGTGACATAGGACAACCGGCCCGGCACCCGGCCGAGCATCTTGTCGATTGCGTTGAACATGCGCCCGCCAAGCCCGGTATGGAAGAAGATCTCCCCCATCAGCAGGAACAGCGGGATCGGCACCAAGGCAAAACTGGTCAGCGAGCCCAGGCCATTGTTGAGAAGCTGCACGATCCCGCGCTCGCCCCCCATGAACACCCAGGCGCCGACGATGTTGGCCGCAAGGAAGGCCAGCGCCACCGGCATGCCGATCGCCATCAGCGCGATGATCGTGCCCAGCAGCAGGGCGAGCGCTTCGTACCACTCCATTAGCGCCGCACCCTTATTCTCCGTGTATGCCGGCGACGCCCGAATGGATCAGCTCCTTGCCGACCACATAGCGGGCGAACTCGATGGCCATCAGCGTGAAGCTGATCGGAAAGGAAATCGTCAGGATCCAGCGCGGGAAGAAATAGGCGCGCACGTCGTAGTCATCGCGCGCGATATTGGTCAGGAACAGGTCCAGACCATTCCAGGCCAGGATCACGCACACGATCACGCAGGCCAGAGCCACCGCACGGCTGACAAGATGGCGCACGGCCGGGGGCAGCGCGGCGGTCAACAACTCGATATGCACATGGCCACGCTCACGCACCAACCATGGCGCGCCCAACATGGTCATGTACAGGAGCGCGTATTCGGACGAGGTGAACAGCCAGGCAAAGGGCTGCAATCCGGCATTGCGCATCGCCACCGAGACGACGACCGATACCATCAGCCAGACCAGCATCGCCGCGGCCACGAAGGCCATGGCGTAGAGCGTCCAATCATAGATGCGGATCGTCAGTCGCATCGACGGCGGGCCGGACTGTCATGGGAACGGTGCGCGACCCGGACGGCCGGGTCGCGCAGAAACCAGGGTCTGTCGGGCGTCACCACGTGAGGCTGCGCCGCGCCTATTTGGCGTCAAGCGCCGGATCGTAGAACAGCTCGATCAGCCGGTCGTAATTGCCTGCGCCCTGCCGCGAGTCCTCCATCAGGCGCTTCATGCGGCCCCACGTCTTCTCGCGCGCGGCGGCGAGATAGCTGGTGCGCGCCTTGCCGGTCAGCTCGACCGCCTTCATGCCCTGCGCATCGAGGGCGGCAAAATCCTGGTCGCGCTTTGCTTTGAGCGCCTTGACGCTGGCCTTCTCGTGCTCGATGGCCACTTCGGTCAGGATGGTCCGCGCGTCCTCGCTCAGGCTTTTCCACGACTCCAGATTGACGATCACACCTAGATCCGTCGAGAAGAAGCAGGGCTCGATCCGGTAGTTGAGGAACTCGTTCCATCGCAAATCGATGAGGCCGATCTGCGTCCAGCCCGTGGCGTCGACCACGCCGCGCTCGAGCCCCGAATAGACGTCCGTCGTCGGCAGGTCGATCACCTGCGCGCCGAGATATTCGGTGAAGAAGGCGTTGTAGACCGCGTTACCGCGCAGCCTTATGCCTGAGACGTCGAGATTGCCCTCGGCGTCGAGTTTGGGCTGTTTGACCATCCACAGATTGTAGCAAACCCCGCTGTCGAACCAGCCCAGATACTTGACGCCCATCTTCTCCTGATGGATCGCGTCGACCAGATCGATGCCGCCATTGGCGCGCGCCTCGATCGCGGTCAGGTTGGAGGCGACCAGCGCGTCCTTTTCCGGCACCGCGCCGCCGTAAAAACTCCCCGGCGTGTAGACCATGTCGACGACGCCGTCGCGCACAGCATCGGGCTGCTGGAACATGCCGATGGCTTCTGGCCCACCGCGCACCTCGATCCGGACAACCCCTTTGCCGCGTTCATTGACCTTGGAAACAAAGTCAAGGAAGCTTTTTGTATAGATCAGCGTTTCGGGAAACGCATGGACGGCGGTCAGCGTGTCCTTGGCGTTGGCGGCGGTGCCTACGGCCGCGGTGCCCATGGCGGCGATACCGGCAACAAGGCCGCCAAGCAGTGTCTTCCTCATGGTTTTCTTCTCCCTGTTGGCGGTCCTCCCGCCCGTCATCGACGCCGCTTGCTGGCGCCTGTTTCGAATCCATCCCCGGGCCAAGCCCCGGGCCAAGTCCAGCCGGCCTGCCGCCGGCGCGCCGCGCGGAAGGACGCGATCGCATCGCCATGGCTGGCCGTGAGGTCGATGTCGTCCCAGCCATTGATCAGCTTGGTGCGCCAGACCGGATCGAGCGTGAAGGCAATCCGGGCCGGGCCGACCGCGATCTCGCATGTGGCAAGATCGATCGTTGCCGGCTGTGCTGCCTCACCCAATTGTGCAATCAGCGCCTCGGCTTCCCGCTCGTGGACCCTTGCTGGCAACAGTCCGTTATTGACCGCATTGGCGGCGAAGATGTCGCCGAAGCTCGGCGCGACCACCGCCCTGATGCCAAAGTCGGCGAGCGCATAGACCGCCGCCTCGCGCGATGAGCCGCCGCCGAAATTGCGCCTGGTGACCAGGATCGCGACGTCCGCATGGCGGTTGAGCGGCATGGCGGCGATCGGCGTGCCGTCCGCATCGAAACGCATGTCGTGCAGCAAAGACCGGCCGTAGCCCTGTGATCGTGGTGTCGCCATGAAGCGCGCCGGGATGAGCTGGTCGGTGTCGATGTTTTCGACCGGCAATGCCACCGCCTGGCCCTGAAGACGCGTCCAGCCCGCCATCCTTACACGCGTCCCTTCAGTAGGGGACGCACATCGCTCAGCGTGCCGGTGACCGCCGCCGCCGCGACCATGGCCGGCGACATCAGATGGGTGCGCGCCCCCCGCCCCTGCCGGCCCCTGAAATTGCGGTTCGTGCTTGAGGCGCAGCGCTTTCCCGGCGCGACAATGTCGCCGTTCATGCCCACGCACATCGAGCAGCCCGAGGCGACCCAGTCGAGTCCGGCCTCGACGAAGACGGCATCGAGCCCTTCCTCCTCGGCCTGCTGCTTGACCAGCGTGGAGCCGGGCGAGACCGTGCCGGGCACCCGCGCCTTGCGGCCCTTGAGGACGGCGGCAGCAGCGCGCAAATCCTCGAGCCGCGCGTTGGTGCACGAGCCGATGAACACCTGGTCAACCGGCGTGCCGGCGATCGGCTGACCGGGCCGCAGCCCCATATAGTCGAGCGCGGCGGCGATCTGTTCGCTCGTTTCATCGGGCGCCGCGGCCGGGTCGGGCACGCAGCCGTCGATCGGCAGCGCATCCTCGGGGCTCGTGCCCCAGGTCACGATCGGCGCGATCTCGCTCGCGTCCAGCGTCACCTCGCGGTCGAACGCCGCATCCGGATCGGTACGCAGACCCGCCCAGGCTTCGATCGCCGCATCCCATGCCGCCCCGGCGGGCGCATAGGGCCGGCCCTTCAGAAAGGCAAATGTCGTCTCGTCCGGCGCGATCATGCCGAGCCGTGCCCCCCCCTCGATCGACAGGTTGCACAACGTCATCCGTCCGGCCATGCAAAGGTTCTCGATCACCGGGCCGGCATATTCGATGGCATGGCCACGGGCGCCGTCGGCGCCCAGCCTTGCGATCCAGGCCAATGCCAGATCCTTTGCGCCCACCGCCGGGCCGAGCCGGCCGGAGACGGTGATGCGCATCGTCCTGGGGCACCGCTGCCATACGGTCTGGGTGGCGAGCACATGAGCGACCTCGGTCGCCCCGATGCCGAAGGCGAGCGCGCCGAAGGCGCCATGGGTGGAGGTGTGGCTGTCGCCGCAATTGATGAGCAGACCCGGCAGCGTCAGGCCGTGCTGCGGGCCGATGACATGGACAATGCCCTGACGCGGATCACCGAGCCCGAAACAGGTAATGCCATGCGCGCGCGCATTCTCCGCAAGCTTGGCGATCATCCCGGCTATAGCCGGATCGGCCGGCGCGCCGTCGCCCCGTGTCGGCGCATAATGGTCGGCGACCGCGAAGGTCAGTTGCGGCTGGGCGACCGAAAGCCCGCGCGCGGCCAGTTTGGCAAAGGCGTGGTGGCTGCCCTCATGCACGAGATGCCGATCGACCCACAACAGCGAGGCACCGTCGTCGCCGCGCACGATCTCGTGCGCCTGCCAGAGCTTGTCGAACAAGGTGCGCGGTGCGGCCGTCACTCGGCGGCCTCCTGCAACCCGCAGGCCGTACCGATCACCGGCTCCCAGTGGCGCTCGGCGCCGCTGCCGACCCGGTTCAGCGTCATCTCGATCCGGAACATGTCCGGCCGATAATGCGCCTCGAGATATTCGACGCCGGCGCCCGCGCCGTCGCGGACAACGCGACAGACGGACAGCAACGCCGAACCGACCAAAACGCCGAGCGCATCGGCGACGTCGGGCGAAGCGAGCGTTGCCGAGACGGTTTGGCGTGCCGCCTCGATTTTGATCCCGCTGCGCTCGAGCAGTCGGAACAGCGGCGTCGTCGCCAGATCAGATTCGGTATAGTTGCGCGCGATCACTTCGGGCACATAGGTCGTCAGGTACGAGAACGCTTCGCCCCGCACCATGCGCACGCGCACCGCCTTCTGCACGCTCAGGCCGTCGCCATAGCCCATCGCCGCAGCCACCGCCGCCGGCGCCTCCTGATAGGAAAACGCCAGCAACCGCGCGGTCGTCGACTCGCCGATCTCGACCAGTTGCGGGATCAGCGTGGTGATGTCCGCCCCGATCGGCGCCGACCGGTCCGCGCGCGAACGCACCAGCGCACCGGCACCGACCCGCTTTTCGATCAGGCCCTCGGCGACCAGCCCGCAGAGTGCGCGGCGGATGGTTACGCGGGAGACGCCAAAGGACTCGGCCAAGCGCTGCTCGGCCGGCAGAAGCGTGCCCGGCGCATGCGCGCCGCCGATGATCTCGTCGCGCAGGAGCAGGAATACACGACGCGCCTTGCCGCCCTCCGGTAGCGCCCTTTCCGCCTGATCCGGCACCGTCGTCCTCCCCAATCGGTTCGTCTCCAGAGTATGGGTGGTTTTCAAAAAAGCAAGCAAGAATGCACAAGCGGTGCCAAAATCTATACTTTCCAGAGCATAATATCTGTATTACAGAAAATACAGATGCAGTGCGGAAGGGAGCCCCATGCCGATCGTCGAGACCCACCTGATCAAGGGCTATTCGGCCGAAACACGGGCACGGCTCGCACGCGCGCTCACCGATGCGGTCCGCTTTGTCATCGACGCGCCGGCCGAAGCGGTGACGGTGATCACGCACGAGGTCGATCCGGACAATTACATGCGCGGCGGCACGCAACGCACGCCCGGGCGCGCCCAGCCCGATCCGGCCGTGTTGGTGCGGGCCTATCTGGAGGCGATGGAAGCACGCGATCTGGACACGGCACGCGCCATGCTCGCCGAGAAATTCGAGATGGTTTTTCCGGGCACTGATCCGATGCGGACCTTGGAGGAGCTGATCGCCTGGGCCAAGCCGCGCTACCGGTTCGTCCGCAAGACCTATGAGGCGTTCGAGGCGTTCGGCGCCGGCGCAACGGCGATCGTCTATTGCCGCGGCACGCTGAGCGGCGAGTGGCCGGACGGCGCAGCCTTTTCCGGCATCCGCTTCATCGACCGGTTCGAGGTGGAAGATGGCAAGCTTGTTCGCCAGGACGTTTTCAACGACATCGCCGAAGTGAAGGCGCGGCCATGATGGCGGCCGAGATCGACCCGATCACGCTGGCCGTGCTCGCCGGCCGGATGGAGCAGATCGCCGACGAAATGGATGCGACGCTCTTCCGTGCCGCCTTCAATCCGATCATCGCCGAGGCGCATGATGCCAGCCACGGCCTCTATCACGCAAGGACGGGCGACACGCTGGTGCAGGGCAAGTCGGGCCTGCCGATCTTCGTCGGCGTCATGGCCTTCGCCGTCAAGGCGGTGATCGACAAGGCCGAAAAGGACGGGGACCTCGCCGACGGCGACATCTACATCTTCAACGATGCGCATATGGGCGGCACCCACCTCTCCGACATGCGCCTGGTGCGCCCCTATTTCCACAACGGCGCGCTGTTCTGCTTTCTCGCTTCGGTCGGCCACTGGCACGATGTCGGCGGGGCGGTGCCCGGCAACTACAACCCCTCGGCCACCGACGCCTTCCAGGAGGCGTTCGTCCTGCCGCCGGTCCGGCTGGCGCGGGCCGGCGCCATCCAGCAGGACGTCATCGACATCATCATGCGCAATACGCGCCTGCCGCAGTCGGCGATGGGCGACCTGAACGGCCAGCTCGGCGCGCTCGATCTCGGTGTCAAGCGCCTTGACGAACTGCTCGCCGAGTACGGCGCGGAGACCGTGCGCGCCGCGCTCGACGCGCTTGGCGACCGGGCCGAGGCGCTGATGCGTGCCGAACTTCAGAGCTTGCCCGACGGGCGCTGGCAAGCCGAGGATTTCCTCGACAATGATGGGATCACCGATGCGGCGCTGCCCATCTGCGTCGCGCTCGAGGTCAAGGGCGATCGCATGGTGCTGGATTTTTCCGGCACCGCGCCCGCCACCGATGGGCCGGTCAATATCGCTCTGCCGACCGCGGTCGCATGCTGCTATGTGGCGATCAAGCACATCTTTCCCGCGCTGCCCGCCAATGCCGGCGTGATGCGGCCGGTTACGGTCAAGGTGCCCGAGGGCTCGCTGCTGTCGGCTCAGTTCCCCGCCCCGGTGGGTGGCTACACCGAGACGATTCTGCGGATGATCGACGTCATCTTCTCGGCCGCGAGCCAGGCCGCACCGGACCGGGTCGTGGCCAATGCCTATGGCACCATCAACGCACTGTCGATCGCGGGCAAGCGCGCGAACGGCCAGGCTTTCGTGATGTTCTCGTTCTATGGCGGCGGCCATGGCGGCTCGCTGGAGGGCGACGGTCTCAACCACGGCAATGCGCCGATCTCCACGGCGACCATCCCGCCGCTCGAAATCCTCGAGGCGGCCTATCCGGTCATGTTCCGGCAATGGGCGCTGCGGCCCGACAGCGCCGGTGCAGGGACCCATCGTGGCGGGCTGGGCGCGGTGTATGAGATCGAGCTGCTCGAAAAGAACGCATCGGTTTTCCTGTTCGGCGAGCGCGGACGCTTTCCGCCACGCGGGGTCGCCGGTGGCACTGTCGGTGCGCTCAACAGATTTGCATACGAGCAGGACGATGGTTGGCACACGCCGCCGCTCACGTCCAAGATGCTCGACATCAAGCTCAAGCGCGGCCAGGCGGTGCGGCTGGAAACGCCCGGTGGCGGCGGATATGGGCCCTCCGAAGGCCGCGCAGCCGAGGCGGTCGCCCGAGATGTGGCGTTGGGCTACCTGACGGCGGAAAATGCCGACCGCCTGCACGGCCCGGCCTGGAGGCGCGTATACGCATGACGCATACGCGCATGATCGGCGTCGATGTCGGCGGCACCTTTACCGATGTCTTCGTGCTCGATGAGGATGCCGGCACCGCCCAAGTCGCGAAGGTGCCGACAACGCGGCCCGACCAGTCCGGCGGCTTCCTGGACGGTATCGGTCGTCGCGTCGATGAGCTGTCGTCGGTATCGGTGGTCGTGCATGGCACGACGGCGGGCACCAACGCGCTCTTGCAGCGCAAGGGCGCGAAGATGGGGGTCATCACCACGCAAGGGCTGCGCGACGTTCTTGAAATGCGCCGGCGCGACCGGCCGCGCACATGGGGGCTGCGCGGCGATTTCCAGCCCGTCGTGCCGCGCAGCCTGCGCCTCGAAGTCCCCGAGCGAACGCTTGCCGACGGCACCATCCGAACGCCCGTCGACCTCGACGCGGTGCGCGCGGCGGCCCGGACCCTTATCGAGAACGGCTGCGAGGCCGTCGCGATCCTGTTCGCCAACGCTTATGCCAACCCCGAAAACGAGCACAAGGCCGCCGCCGCGGTGCGCGCATTGTGGCCCAATCCGCACGTGACGGCCTCGGCGGAGATCCTGCCGGAGATCCGTGAGTTCGAGCGGTTTTCGACGGCCGCGCTCAATGCCTATCTGCAGCCGGAAGTGGCCGGCTATCTCGACCGGCTCGAACGCGCGCTGAAGTCGGACGGGTTTTCGGGCGAGTTCATGATCGTGCAGTCCAATGGCGGCGTGATGTCGGTGGAGACCGCATGCCGCCGGCCCGTGCGCACGACCCTGTCCGGCCCGGCGGCGGGCGTAATCGCGGCGGGCCATATCGCGAGAAGCGCCGGCTTCGACAATGTGATCACCGGCGACATGGGCGGCACCAGTTTCGACGTATCGTTGATCGCCGACGGGTGCGGCATGCTCAGCCCGCAGACCGCGATCGATTTCGGCTTGGTGGTGCGCACGCCAATGATCGAGATCACCACGATCGGCGCGGGCGGCGGCTCGATCGCCTGGGTGGACAAGGGCGGGCTGCTCAATATCGGGCCGGAAAGTGCCGGCTCCGATCCAGGGCCGGTCGCCTACGGCCAGGGCAACGACCGGCCGACGGTGACCGATGCCAATGTCGTGCTCGGCCGCATCGATCCGGATCGCCCGATCGGCGGCAAGCTGGCGCGGCTCGACGTCGAGGCGGCCGCGCGCGCCATCGATGCTCAAGTCGGCGCCCCGTTGGGCCTTGGCACGGAAGCCGCCGCCGAGGCGATCCTGACGGTCGCCAATTCGCGCATGGCCGGTGCCATTCGCCTCGTCTCGATCGAACGCGGGTTCGATCCCAAGCGCTTTGCCTTCATGCCGTTCGGCGGCGGCGGCGCCCTGCACGCGTGCGCCATGCTGCGTGACGTCGGCCTCGGCCGAGCCATCGTGCCGCGCTATCCGGGCGTGACGTCCGCCATGGGATGCGTGATCGCCGATATGCGCCAGGACTTCGTGCAAACGATCAACGCCCTGACCGGCACGCTGGACCTCGATGCCCTGGCCGGCTTCATGCAGCACCATGTCGACACGGGCATGGCCATGCTCGATGCCGCCAATACCCGCTTCGAGCGCCGGCAGACCGCCTTCGAACTGGACATGGCCTATGTCGGCCAGACGCACACGGTCGCCGTGCCGCTCGACATCGCGGTTGAAGGCGGCAAAGTTTGCATGCCGACGGTGGCCGGGATCGAGGCCGCCTTCGACGCGGCCTATCGCGCCACCTATGGGCGTGTTCTGGAGGGCGGCGCACGGCGGGTGATGAACCTGCGCAGCACGGTCATCGGCAAGCGGCCGAAATTCGACCTGTCGACGCTCGCCCCCGCCGCACGCGGCTCGGCCGCGGACGCCCGCAAGGGTACCCGGCGCGCCCATCTCGGCACCGCGTGGCATGAGACCGCCATCTTCGACCGACTGGACCTGCCGGTCGGTGCGGTCATCGAAGGCCCGGCCATCCTCGAACAGGCCGATACGACGATCCTCATCGAACCGGATCTCGTCGGCATGGTCGACACGTTCGGCAATGTGATCATCGAGCCACGGGAGGGCGGAACATGAGCGCGCTTGACGACGTCGACCGCAAAAAGCTGGCCGTGCTGACCATCGACCTTCAGAACGATTTCCTGCATGCCGAAGGCGCCTACGGCCGCGCCGGCCAGACCGCCGAACAAATCACCGCCCTGCCCGCGCGCCTGCGCCCGCTTATCGATACGGTCCGTGCCCATGGCGGTGTCTATATTTCCGCCCAGTTCACGCTGGTGCCCGGCCCCGGCGGTGAGCCGCTGATCGCCCCGCACTTGAAGACGCTTCGACCGTTTCTGGGCAAGGGCGATTTCGAGCCAGGCCGGTTCGGTCATGACCTCGTCGACGCACTCCGGCCGGCCGACTTCACGATCGAGAAGATAGCCTATTCGGCCTTCTACCAGACGCGGCTCGAATATGTCATGCGCGCGGTCGGCATCCAGTTCCTGATCGTCGGCGGCATCGTCACCAATGGCGGGGTCGCCTCGACCGTGCGCGACGCCCATCTGCGCGACATCGGCACGGTGCTCTTGTCGGACGGCTGCGCCGCGTTCAAGCGGGAGGTCCATGACGCCACGCTTGTCTCGTTGGGCACGGTGACGAACGTAATGACCTGCGCCCAGGCGCGCCATGCTCTGGAGGGCAGCCGATGAGCGGAGCAGGACCCGGTTTGAAACATCGCCTCGCGCAGCCGGACATTCTGGTGGCGCCGGGGGTTTATGACGGACTGACGGCGCTCTTGGCCCGTCAGGCGGGCTTCGAGGCACTTTATCTTTCCGGCGCGGCGGTCGCCTATACAAGGCTCGGCCGGCCGGATATCGGCCTGACATCGTCGACCGAAATGGCCGACACGATCGCGCTGATCGCCGATCGCGTGGACCTGCCGGTCATCATCGACGCCGACACCGGCTTTGGCAACGCGCTCAACGCCCAGCGCACCATGCGGCTCTACGAGCGCGCCGGTGCGAGCGCCCTGCAGATCGAGGACCAGAGCTTTCCTAAGCGGTGCGGGCATCTGTCCGACAAGTCGCTGATCGCGGTTTCCGAAATGGCCGGCAAGATCGCCGCCATGGCGGACGCGCGCATGAGCGCGGACACGCTGATCGTCGCGCGCACCGACGCGATCGCCGTGGAAGGCTTCGAGGCCGCGCTCGAGCGCGCTGAACGCTACCTGGAAGCCGGCGCGGATGCGCTGTTCATCGAAGCACCGCGAAGTAACGGTCAGCTCGCCGCTATCACCGGCCGCTTCCGGGGGCGCGTGCCGCTTCTCGTCAACATCGTCGAGGGTGGCCGCACACCGGTGCGATCGGCGGCCGATCTCGCCGCGCTTGGCTTTGACATCGTCATCTTTCCCGGCGGGATCGTCCGGGCGATCGCGCGGACCGCCGAGGACTACTATGCCAGCCTGCACAAGACCGGATCGAACGGGGCTTTCGCCGACCGGATGCTCGACTTCGACGGCATAAATGGGCGCCTCGGCACTCAGGAGATGCTCGATCGCGGCCGTCACTACGACAAGGATGGCCAAGCCTGATGAGCCGTGTTGCGCCGACACCGATCACCGGGTTCGATTTCGACATCGAAACGCTGATCGTCGGCGCCGGCGCCTGCGGCATGGTGGCCGCGCTCGCCGCCTATGAAGCGGGCCAGGCCGTGCTGGTGCTCGAAGCCGATCCGGCACCGTCCGGCTCGACCGCATTGTCAGCCGGGCTGATTCCGGCTGCCGGAACGCGGTTCCAGGTCGCGGCCGGCATCGATGACAGCCCGGCGCTCTTCGCCGCCGACATCCAGACCAAGGCGAAGAACGAAAACGATCCCGCTCTGGTCGACGCGCTGAGCGCGGGTGCGGCACCGGCCCTCGCGTGGCTCTCCGACCGTTTCGGCCTGCCCTTCTCGCTGGTCGATGATTTCGATTATCCGGGGCACATCCGCCGGCGCATGCATGGCTTGCCCACACGCTCCGGACGCGAATTGGTCGACCGGTTGCGCACGGCCTGCGAGGAGACCGGCATCGACATCATCTGCGAGCGCCGCGCCACCACGCTGTTTTGTGACGGCGACCGTGTCGCTGGCGTCGAGGCGATCCTGCCCAATGGCACCACCGAGCGCATCGGCTGTGAGCGGCTGATCCTGGCCTGCAACGGCTTTGGCGGCAATCGCGCCATGGTCCGCCAGCACATGCCGCAGATCGCCAATGCGCTCTGGTTCGGTCATGACGGCAACAAGGGCGACGCGGTTTTGTGGGGCGAAGCGCTGGGCGCCGCGACCGCGCAGATGGGCGCCTATCAGGGCCACGGCGGCATTGCCCACCCGCACGGCATCCTGATCACATGGGCGGTGATCACGGCCGGCGGCGTCCAGGTGAATGCGCATGGCGAGCGCTTCTGGGACGAATCTCAGGGTTATTCGGAAGCCGCGCGCGCCGTGCTCGCCCAACCCGGCGGCATCGCTTGGGCGATTTTCGACGCGCGGATCGCACGGATCGCGCGCCAGTTCGCGGACTTCAAGGATGCGGAGGCGCAAGGCGCAATCAGAACGGCCGACACGATTGCAGAGTTGGCGCACACGATCGGCGTGCCGGCGGACGCTTTGGTAGAAACGATCAACGCCGTCCCCAAGGGAGGAACTGACAGCTTCGGGCGACGCTTCGATGGCCCGCCGCTGGCGCCGCCCTATTGCGGCGTGAAGGTCACCGGTGCGCTGTTTCATACGCAAGGCGGACTTGCCATCGATCCGGCAACAGCCCGAGTGAAACACCGCGACGGGCATCTATTCACGAATCTGCACGCGGCCGGTGGCGCGGCCGCAGGCGTATCGGGCTCCGGCGACAGCGGCTATCTGTCGGGCAATGGCCTGTTGAGCGCGATCGTTCTGGGTCGTATCGCGGGGATGACGCGCTAGAGCATGATCCCGAAAAGTTGGCAGACTTTTCGGACAAGATCATGCGACCAAACAAAGAGAAATAGAGTGCGATCGATTCAATCTGGATGGATCGCACTC
>JANQIP010000002.1 GCA_028282095.1 Xanthobacteraceae bacterium
GGTCAGGTCCCGGATCATCCGTCATCGCGGCCGGGCGTTTCGTTCGGCGCCGCTTGCCGCGCACATCGCCTATCTCAAACGCGAAGGCGTGACCAAGGACGGCGAGACGGCGCGGATGTTCGACGCCCAGGTCGACACCGCTGACGACGAGACCTTTGCGGAGCGCTGCCAGGACGACCGCCACCACTTCCGGTTCATGGTCAGCCCAGAAGAGGCGACCAAGATGATCAATCTCAAAGCCTTCACTCGCGACCTCGTCATCGACATAGAGCGTGACCTTGCGACCAAGCTCGATTGGATCGCCGCGGAGCATTGGAACACCGACAACCCGCACATCCATCTCTTGATCCGCGGCAAGGCCGACGACGGCCGCGATCTTGTCATCAGCTCCGATTACAGCACCCACGGCCTACGTGCCCACGCCGAAGAGCTGGTCACGATCGAGCTCGGTCCGACGAGCGAACTGGAAATCCGCTCCGCGCTGGAGAACGACGTTACGGCGGAACGCTGGACCCGGCTCGACCGCGCCATCGCCCGCCAGGCAGACGAGACCGGCCTGATCGACCTGCGGCCGTCACCCGCTGACCAGACCGACGCCGAGCTGCGCGGACTGATGATCGGCCGCCTGCAGCGACTGGAGCGATTGGACCTTGCGACGTGCGAAGGTCCCGGGCGCTGGACCGTCGCCGAGGACGCCGAGCAGGCTCTTCGCGACCTCGGCCTTCGCCGGGCGACCGTCGCGATCATGCATCGCGCCATGCAAGACCAAGGGCTTGAACGGCCGATCGCCGACTTTGTGATCCACGGTCCGCAGGACCGGCCCGCCATTACGGGCCGGCTGGCGGCCAAGGGGCTGCATGACGAACTGACCGGCGAAGCCTTCGCCGTGATCGATGGCGTCGACGGGCGTGTTCATTATATGAGCTTTCCTGATGTCGACCGCTTCGAGCATGCACCGCCCCTTGGCGGGATCATCGCAACGCGCTCCATCGCAACCGAGGACAAGAGCCGATCCTCGCTTGTGCTCAACGTTCGATCAGACCTGACCCTTGAAACGCAGGTAACAGCGACCGGGGCGACCTGGCTCGACCATCAGCTATTGGTGCGTGACAAATCTCCGTTGTCGGAGGGCGGTTTCGGCCGCGAGGTCCGCGAGGCGCTTCATGCGCGGATCGATCATCTCGCCAGCGAAGGACTCGTGCGCCGCCAAGGCAACCGCATCATCTTTGCGCGCGACCTCCTCGATACGCTGCGCCGGCGGGAGCTCGATGCCGCCGCCACGCAGATCGCGGCTGACACGGGGCTTGCGCATCGACCACTCGCCGAGGGCGAAACTGTAGCCGGAACTTATCGCACGCGCCTCGACCTCGCCTCGGGCCGCTTCGTGATGATTGGCGACGGGCTCGGGTTCTCGCTCGTTCCTTGGCAGCCGGCGCTGGAACGCGAGCTCGGCCGTCACGTCTCGGGAATCGTCCGCAGCACCGGCATCGAATGGACGCCCGGCCGCCAACGCGGCCTCGGAATTGGATAGCACCGATCTCGGCACGGAGTGGGCCGGGCAAGCTCGATGCTCTCAATCGTAATCTCATCAGTTCGCCG
>JANQIP010000003.1 GCA_028282095.1 Xanthobacteraceae bacterium
GGTCAGGTCCCGGATCATCCGTCATCGCGGCCGGGCGTTTCGTTCGGCGCCGCTTGCCGCGCACATCGCCTATCTCAAACGCGAAGGCGTGACCAAGGATGGCGAGACGGCGCGGATGTTCGACGCCCAGGCCGACACCGCCGACGACAAGGCCTTTGCGGAGCGCTGCCAGGACGACCGCCATCACTTCCGGTTCATGGTCAGCCCGGAAGAGGCGACCAAGATGATCGATCTCAAAGCCTTCACTCGTGACCTCGTGACCGACATGGAGCGGGACCTTGCGACCAAGCTCGATTGGGTCGCCGCCGAGCATTGGAATACCGATAACCCCCACATCCACATATTGATCCGCGGCAAGGCCGACGACGGCCGCGATCTCGTCATCAGCTCCGATTACAGCACCCACGGCCTACGCGCCCGCGCCGAAGAGCTGGTCACGATCGAGCTCGGCCCGAAGAGCGAGCTGGAAATCCGCTCTGCGCTGGAGAACGACGTCACGGCGGAACGCTGGACCCGGCTCGACCGCGCCATCGCCCGCCAGGCGGACGAGACCGGTCTGATCGATCTGCGGCCGTCACCTGCCAATCAGACCAACGCGGAGCTGCGCGGACTGATGATCGGCCGCCTGCAGCGACTGGAGCGATTAGGCCTTGCGACGTGCGAAGGTCCCGCGCGCTGGACCGTCGCCGAGGAGGCCGAGCAGGCTCTTCGCGACCTCGGCCTTCGCCGGGCGACCGTCGCCATCATGCACCGAGCCATGGAAGACCAAGGGCTCGAACGGCCGATCGCCGACTATGTGATCCATGGTCCGAACGATCGGCCGACCGTTACGGGCCGGCTGGCGGCCAAGGGGCTGCATGACGAACTGACCGGCGAAGCCTTCGCCGTGATCGATGGCGTCGATGGGCGCCTTCATTATGTACGCTTTCCTGATCTCGACCGCTTCGAGCATGCGCCGCCTCTCGGCGGGATCATCGCAACGCGCTCCATCGAACCCGAGGACAAGAGCCGATCCTCGCTTGTGCTCAACGTTCGATCAGACCTGACCCTTGAAGCGCAGGTAACAGCGAACGGGGCGACCTGGCTCGATCATCAGCTATTGGTGCGTGACAAATCTCCGTTGTCGGAAGGCGGCTTCGGCCGCGAGGTCCGCCAGGCGCTCCATGCCCGGATCGATCATCTCGCCAGCGAAGGACTCGTGCGCCGGCAAGGCAACCGCATCATCTTTGCGCGCGATCTCCTCGATACCCTGCGCCGGCGGGAGCTCGATGCGGCCGCAACGCAGATCGCGGCGGACACGGGGCTTGCGGATCGGCCGCTCGCCGACGGCGAAACTGTGGCCGGAACTTATCGCAAGCGCCTCGACCTCGCCTCGGGCCGCTTTGTGATGATCGATGACGGGCTCGGGTTCTCGCTCGTTCCCTGGCGGCCGGCGCTGGAGCGCGAGCTCGGACGCCACGTGTCGGGGATTGTCCGAAGCACCGGCATCGAATGGACGCTCGGCCGCCAACGCGGCCTCGGAATTGGATAGCACCGATCTCGGCACGGAGTGGGCCGGGCAAGCTCGATGCTCTCAATCGTAATCTCATCAGTTCGCCG
>JANQIP010000015.1 GCA_028282095.1 Xanthobacteraceae bacterium
GCTCATCGTCAAACGGGCGCGCGCCAAGCCCGACGTGATGACTGCGCCCTAGAGCATGATCCCGAAAAGTTGGCAGACTTTTCGGACAAGATCATGCGAAACAACAAAGAGAAAGAGAGCGTGATCGATTCAACCTTAAGCCATCGCGCTCTAGGCAGCCAACACGGCTTTGGCGCTGGTCGTGTCGAGAATCTCCGGAACTCGGTCGGCCGTTACCGGGCCGCTGAGCAGATTGCCTTGTACCTCGTCGCACCCGAGCGCTGTGATGAATCGCAGCTGATCATAGGTCTCCACGCCCTCGGCCGTGGTCCTCATCCCGAGCGCACGGGCAATGATGACAATCGCCTGAACGATCACGGCATGGTCGCACTTGGTGCCGAGGTCGGCAATAAACGAGCGGTCGACCTTGATCTTGTCGAAGGGAAAACGCTGTAGATAGCTTAATGACGAGTATCCAACGCCGAAATCGTCAAGCGCCACGCGCAAGCCCAGCTTCTTCAGCGTGTGCAGTGTCGACAGCGTGGCATCGGTCTTGTCGAGGAAGATCGATTCGGTGATTTCGACCTCCAGCCTGCTCGGTGGCAGCCCCGTCTCCGCCAGCACCCGTTCGATCATCGTGGCGAGACTGGGCGTGCTGAACTGGACCGGAGAGAGGTTGACCGCAACCGCAATTCCTGGTGGCCATTGCAGGGCCGTTCGGCAGGCCTCGCGCAGCACCCATTCGCCCAGCCGAATAATGAGACCCGTATCCTCGGCGACCGGGATGAAAAGCGAAGGCGGGACCAATCCCTTTTCGGGGTGGCGCCATCGGATCAGCGCCTCGAACTCGATGATCTCGTTGCTATGCAGATTGACGATGGGTTGGAAGTGGAGCTCGAAGCCATCGTTCTCCATTGCTTCGCGCAGGTCGATTTCGATCTGTCGGCGTGTTTCGACCTCTTCGATCATTGAATGGTCGTAGAAACGATGCGTACCGCGGCCGTTCGCCTTGACTGCATAAAGGGCGAGGTCCGACGCCATCAGCAGGCTGTCGGCCGATGTTCCGTGTTGCGGTGCTATCGCAATCCCAATACTGACGCTTGTGCGGATATGGTGACCGTCGATCTCATAGGGTTCGCAGACCGTCTCGGACAATGCGCTGGCAAGCGCGGAAAGGTCCGGGCGCGACGTGAGATGCGGGACGACAACGGCAAATTCATCGCCACCGAGTCGTGCGAGGCTTTGATCGGTATCGAGTCGGTTCTTCAATCGCTCGGCAACATTGCGCAGCAGCAGATCGCCGATCCAATGGCCGAGCGTGTCGTTCACGATCTTGAAACGATCGAGATCGAGGAAAAGTACGGAAAACTCCGTTGGCGCGTCCGAATCCTCCAACGCCGCCGCCATTTCGCTGCACAGCCGTTCCAGCGTCGCCCGGAAGACGCGCCGATTGGGCAGCGCGGTCAGGGGATCCTCGGAAGCAAGCCGCGCGACATGAGCTTCCGCCTCGCGTCGTTTGGTCACGTCGGTGAAAGTCTGGACAAAGCTCCCGTCCGGAAGGTTCGTACTGCGGAGCTCGACAATCATGCCGTTCGGAAGCTTGCGCTCGCAGATGGAAACCTCGGGCCCCGGCGGAAGGTTCTCGGCCCCTTCGGAATTTGGTAGGGCCTTAAGGAATGCTGGTTCCGTCCCGACACCCTTGTCGGGCAGTTGAGTATTGTTTGCTTGGTATTCAACGATTTTCTCAAAGCGCGGTGGATCGGCAATGTACTGCGCCGGCAAGCCCAGCAACTCGCTGCAGCGCCCGTTTATGACCGGGACATCGAGTTCCTTTGTCACCAGCATGATGCCCTGGCTCATATGCTCCAGCGTGAGTCGAAGCTGCTCGGCCTTAAGCTTGGCGCTTGCTTCGCTGCGCAGCAGCCGTTCCATCGTACCAAGCGTGAGAAGGGTCAGCGCAAATCCGGCAATCGACAACACCTGGAGGTTTCCCCAAGATCGATCGAAGACCTCGTTTTTTCGCACGCTCACGCCAACCCAAAGCGGATAGCCCCTGACTTTGCGGAGCGCAACGAGGCGCGTATCACCTTTGAATGTTTCAGCGTCCTGATAAAGTCCCGCTTTTGCCGGGGTTAGCCGTCCGCCGAGCTTTGTCTCTTTCAAGTCCGATCCAAGCGCGAAACGGCCGCTGGCGTCGCCGCCGCTCGAGCGAACGACGCCGTCATCGCCGATCATCGAAATCGACGCAGACGAACCGATGTCGACCCGCTCATAAAACGAGCTGAAATGCGCGGGGTTGAGCGACGCGACGACAACGCCGGCAAACGTTCCGTCCGGATGCCGGAAACGCCGGGTGAACTGCACCGACCATTTCTTGCTGGCCCGCCCGAGAACGGGCACGCTGATATAGAGAAGGTCGGACGTGCTGTTGAGATGAGCCTTGAAATGCGCCCGATCGCTCAGGTCGATCGGTTTCACCGTCGTGCTTTTTATCGCATTGGAAGCCCGCATTATTCCTTGCGAGTCGATGATCGCGACCTGAACAATGATCTCACTCAACACGTCGTTTGAAAGCACCGCCAGTTGATAGTTGTCCCAGTTCTTGCTTTCGACCGTTCGGCGCAGATAGAGCAGCGCCTTGTCGATCTCGCCGATCGAACGCAGAACGTTTTCTTCGAACAGCATTGCAAAATTGGAGATAACTCTCTCGCTTTCGCGCTGATCGTTACGTGAATCCTCCCAGTACTTGGCGGCGACACCAATCCAGATCATGGCAATGATGATCACACCAAAGACCGCCGCACTCTGGCGTTGCATAAGGAGCTTTGGAAGTTGAATTAAGTGTAACCGCACCTTTCAACCCCAGGTTCTACATAGAGGTCAAGTGTATTACTAGCAACAGGTGATCCAAATATAAGCGATTGGGCATTACGAATCGCTTAAGTGTGACTTATTAGCCAGGGTCATGCACAGCGACGCAGCCTCTCAAAGCGCCGCAATTTATTTGATCTGAGTTGAGTGTTTGCGGATAGTCCGGAGGCGCATCGACAACGGCGGCGCCGGCGAGTTAGTACTTTGGTGACTTTAGGGTAGTTGCGTTGTCTTATGGGTTTCCTGGACTGATAGCCGAGCCGGCCGAGCTGCCCGATGGCAGCGCGATGCTTTTCGTTAACGGTGTCAAGAACAACGAAAACGACAGCGTCATTCACTAGTGATGCGGCACCAACGCTTGAGCCCGTCTCATCGTGTGGGTGCCGCATCACAAAGCAACAGATTAGCTAGTGTTCCTTACCTGACGGTTCGGGGTCGGACCGTCAGAGAAGGAAACACTGGAGCATTTTCAGGCGAAGTGGGAACCGGCTCTCCTCCGTCGGCAGGCGCTCCGATCGCCGGCTCTCCTCGCTCGTCATGGTGTGGCGGTAGCGATCCGCGGAGCGCGGGTCGGCCCAGCGGCCGGTTCGCGTGAGCCCGAACGTATCGAGACTCCCATATTGGGAAATCCAGGTTCCGTAGGTGTGGCAGAACAGGTGGAACCCGCCCTGCCGGCGCGGCAGGACGATGCCGGCCGCGCGCTTCGATTGGTCGAGCATCTGTCGGAGTCGGCCGCCGGCGTGGAAACGGAACAGCCGGGCGTCCGGCGAGCGCGCAAGGAACGGCACGCCGGCATCGTCGCGCGAGCGGCCCGCCTCTCCGTCGCGGAGCGCGCGCCGGGCTGTCGCCTTGGTCGGTCGGCCTGGGCGGGGTGGCTGCGCCGCGAGGGCGGCGACCAGCATGGCCGGCAGATGGACGGCACGCGCCTCGCCGTTCTTGGTCTCAGGCAGATAGATCATTGCCTGGTCGAGATGCACATCGCGCAGCCGTATGGCGAGCGCTTCGCCCAGCCGCATGCCGGTGTAGAGCAGGCACCGGCAGAACAGGCCGAACTCGGCATCGATCGCGTCGGCCGCCGCGAACAAGCGGAAAGCCTGCTCGGGCGTGAGCCACGAGGTCGAGCGCTTGCCGCGCCAGCCTTTGGGGCGCTTGAACCGCCGCTCGACTCCTGCGTGATGCAGTACGGCTGTCACCGGCGTGTAGAAGTTCCGGTTCTTGGTGGCGGCGGTCGCCCGCGGATAGAGGGCAGCGGCCGCCTCGTCGAGCGCGGCCTGGTCGATTGCCGTGACAGGGCGATCGTTCAGAGCGTGGGGCCCGGTCATCTCGATAATCGGCGAGAGAAACTTGCGCTCTCCGCCAGCCTTCATGTAGGCGACGGCCGCCGCAAGAAACGTCAGCTCGGTGGAACGCGCAGCGGACGCAGCGGGATCGGCATGCTCACCACGTTCGATCTGCTCCTTCCACCGCTTGAGGACGAGCTTTGCGACTCGCTCCTCAACAGCCTTCGTGCTTCGGTCAAGAGATCGGCCGAGGTACGATCCCCGGACGTACCAGTACGGACTCTTGCCCGGGCGGGGCGGGACGAGCTTGAGGGGCACGGCAGGGCCTCCAGAATGCGCGCCACGTCGGCGGACGTGAACAGCTTAGTCCGTCCGGCCAGGCGGTAGAAGGGGCGTCCGTGCACATCCTGAGGGTGCCGGCTCAGCCAATCGCGCAGCCAGCGTTCGCTCTTATGAAGTCGCTTCGCGACGTCACGGATGATCAACACCTCTTCCATCGTCGCGCGCCGTTCCGGTTCCTGGTCGAACGTTCTCGAGCATGAGCTGATGGAGCCTCTGGGTGACCTCCCAGACGATCGCCTCGCGGTCTTCGTCGGCTGACCTACAATGCCGGAGTAAACTCAGGCATCAGGCGCGGCGCGCGCTTCCTGCAACAGACATTGAATCGCCAAGGCGCGGGCCTGGACGAGGATGGCGACTCGGTCCGCTCACGCTGGCCGCCTGCGAGCGCGCTGATCAGGCGCGCGCTGTCGACGATTATGCGACGATCTACGAGGCGTTTTATCGCCGGCTCAAGACGTTCCCGGTTTTCGGTCGCGGCTGGCTCAATCGCCTCCGTGACGTCACCGAGCAAGCTCGCGCCTGGGCGAGCGAGGCAAAAACGCCGGAGCCGTCGGACGATGCAGATATGCCCGGCGGTCCGTCATGGCTCGCGCGCGCCGTAGCGCTCCGCGGGCTCTATGAGCATCGCGGCGGCGCCGACAATCCTGTCATCCTTGAGATGGCCCGCGTCTGCGGCGGCGAGATCGCGCAGAGCTACGTGCACGACGCGATTCCGTGGTGTGCGCTGTTTGTGAACTATTGCCTGATCGCCTCCGGTCGCGCGGGCAATGACAGCCTGTGGGCGCTGAATTTCTCGCACTACGGTACGCGCCTACCTGGGCCGGCGGTCGGCGCCATCGCCACCAAGCGCCGCAGTGGCGGCGGTGGGCACGTGTTCTTCGTTCTCGGCCGCGACGCACAGGGGCGGATCGTTGGCATCGGCGGCAACCAATCCGACATGGTCTGCGACGACGAGTTCGATCCCAACGTCATGGTCGCTTACACTTGGCCGGATGACGTGCCGCCCACCAAGGTCGGCGGCACGAAGACCGACATATCGGTGCTCCCGGTTGTCACGCCGACGCCGAAAGCTCGGCGCGATGTGGAGTTGCCAGCATGATCGGCGAGCTGATCTTGTGCGCGTCGATGGGGCTGATCGTTATGATTCCCGGATGGGCGGACAATCCAGCCGAGGTGGCACGGATGGTGAGGGGGCGGAGAGGGCAATGACCGGCAATGTAGAATGGCCTGTGCTCCTCACGATCGTGTCGTGCATCATCCTCACGGTCGGCATTACAGGCGCTGTGATCATCCGCGTGTTCAACTGGATTTGTGCGGACTCGAACCATCACCGGGCCGATGCGGCCAAGATCCGGCAAGAGATCGGCGACCTACGAGCCGAGGTCGCACAGACCTATGTCACCCTCGAAGCGCAGAAGATCATCAAGGAAGCGATCGACGAGCGTGGCGATCATCTCGAAGCCGCCGTCAACCGTCTCTCTGCCGCGGTCGATCGGATGACGGAAAAACACGACCGCTCGATCGGCGAGCTTGTCACGGCGCTAACAGCGAAACCATGAGCTTCGGCGGCTTCGGCCGCCGTCCGAGACCGTCCGTCAACCATGCCGGCGGACGGTGCCCTGCTTGGACCTTTCCTCCCTGACGGAGCGGCTGCCGTCAGTTCATGCAACTTTGGAAGCAACTGAGGAAAGTGGGTCCGGCGGTGCACCGCTGATTGCAGCGGGCGGCCTTGTCTTTTCGGGTGTTACCGGTGGTCTTGGGCTTGCAAGTGGTCATGCAGCTGTTGAAGCAGCTCTGGAATGTGGCCCCGCGGGTGCACTGCTGATTGCAATGGGCTGCACACTTGCTGTCGGCCTGAGCACTGCCCACCGGGGCAAAAAGGGACAACAACCCCGATAGGACGAGCAGAAGGAAAAAGCGTTTCACCGTCACACCCCTATTCACTTCGTGTTCAAAGCGGCGACTAAAGTACCTGTCAGCCATAGACCCTGTAGCCGAAATGACCTCAGGCATCTTCAAAAGTGGCATATACGCATTTTACCGGGACAGGCTGCGAGATATGCTTAAGGGACCCATCGGAGTTGTAATAAAAGCTCATTCTGTTTCCGCGATACGAGACAGATTTTAGGTATCCGTATTTATTGTATTTAAAACGTATAATATTAGCCGATGAGCGGGAAATGGTCAATATATTCCCTTGATTCGCCTTGTTGGGTGAACTAAAATATTTCAAATAAACAGCATGGCCATTGTGGTGCATTGAACTGTATCTCTTATTCTTCTTATCATAACGGTAGGTGATAGAACTAGCAGCCGTCGAAACCAGCTGGCCATCCCCGTTAATGGTTACATTGACTCCCGCCCAATAGAAAGTTACTGCTTTCACCGGGCTTTTTACTTTTGTGAATGGCTTCCAGACCTTGATAGATGCAGAAAAATAGTTGCAATCGGTTGACGTGTGGGCTGGCGTCGGAAGCAGGAATAGGAATAGGGTAGCAAGAATCGAAACTGGATAGACATAGCCCTTATTCATGAATCTCTCCCGATTATCTAAGGGGGGCCGGTTTGAATCGGCCAGCAGCGGAGTTTATCCACGATCGATTGGGGAGGCTGGCCAAGTCCATCGGATCAAGCGTACGAGGTGTAGATGCCGCGCGTAAGACCGGATAACGTTGAAGGCGGACTTTGACGGATGATTTCGCACTTTGCAATCATCGTCTCGTTTTTTCCTCAGTCGACATAGTCCGAGCGCCCCATTGAGAATTTGACGGAAGATTTCTTCTCCTTTGCCGGCGCCGGCTTGCGCATACCTTTTGGCACCTTCACCACGATCGTGTGGGCCACGCGGTCGCCAAGCCGCTGCTTCTTCGCCGACGCCAATACCAGAATCGCACCGACAAGATAAAAGGCGAAAGCGTCCACCAACCGCAGCACGTTGCGCACCAGCGCCTGATTAAAACTGCACGGGGTGCCGTCCTCGCTCGTCACCTTGATCCGTACCAGTTTCTTGCCCAGCGTCTGACCGTTCCAGAACGCCTCTAGCAAGGCGAAATAGAGGATGGCAGCAATCGTCGAAAGCAGGATGACGATAAGGGCCGGGCCGCCCTCTAGCTCGAATCCCGAATCCGTCGTTCCGCCAGCCATTCCAGCGATATTGGCGCCGATCATCCAGAACAGGAAAATCACGACGATGGCGTCGATGATCTGGGCGACGAAGCGCAGTCCCAGCCCCACAGGTTTCGCCTCGGCGGGACCGGCAGCATCCGCAGCAGTAGCAGCCCGCCGGGGGGCTGCAGCTTCGAAATCAGCGTCGTGAGGAGGAGAAGTCCGCCGCGGGGCTGCAGCTTCGAAATCGGCGTCCCGCACCTCAGCGACTCGCCGCGTTGCGGCTCGAGGGGAAGGGGCTCGGGGAGCAGCGGCCGGGATAGGGTCGGTCTCGTCAAAGCCGGTGGACGTTCCGCAGTTCCAACAGAAGCGAGCGCCGGCGTCGAGTTCAGCACCGCAATTGGAGCAATAGGGCATCGGTGGTTCCTTTGCTATTGAGGAAACTCGCCGGACTTCAATATGCGCATGACTGCTTCGGTTTTCGCCGATCGGCGATGGAGAGAGGGCAGCGGCACACAGACGAACCGCGGCCTAGAACTTCGGTGATAACGGCCAGAGCTGCTGGCAATGGACGGCGCGGAAGAGCCTCTTCGCAAGAGAGCATACGCCGGACGGTTACGGCAGTTCTTCGCGTGTCGTCAAGTAGCGCGAGGACCAGCCGCGTTTTGATCGGTCGGCCGGTCAACAGACTGAGGCGCTGGACTCGTCAACAGTTTGATATAAATCAAAATCGATATGGACTCAGCATCGTAGGGTCTCTGGTCCTACATAATTGCCCTGAATCGATGCAGTTTTCTTTACGAGAACAGATTGCCGGCGAAAGCAGGCGTCTTGTCAAAATAGGAGCGCTTGCCGCGACGGGGCTATTGCTGATCGGCATTGCCAGTCTCTTTTTCGATGACCCCGCTCACGTTTTCTTTCGGATGCTCTCATTGCTCGGGACAGGCCTTTTGATCGCCTCCGCAGCGCTCATGGTCATCACCTTTCGCAAGGCCAAGAAAGTCGTACCCGGGGCGCTCCTTGTCTCGCTTGCGACGACGCTCCTGGCGCTTCTCGTGTCAACTGCGTTCATGCCACAGACACCGGCCTTCGCGACCGGAGGCGCGGCGTTCCTCGCGGGCATGCTGGTGGGCGGTGGCTGGTCGATGACCACGCTTTATTTCATCGACGGCGACATCGTCCGCAGCCGCGGCACGGCCTGGTATCTCGTCGTCTGGGTCGTGATCCTGACAATCAACCAGTTGCTCGGCGCCTTTGCGCGAACCGTGCCCTCGTTCGCTATCTTTGCATTGATCGTGGCAACCGGCATCGCGGTCGGCAGCATCACCGGCCAACTGCTTCGATATCGCAAGGCGACGCAGTTGATGACGCAGGCCCCGAAGCCTGCGGCGTCGGGGGAAACGCCGTGACGGCTGCGAAGCAATACTGCCCCGCCTGCGGCGCTCCTGTCGAGGCGCAACAGGGATACTGCGGCCAGTGCGGCGAGGCGCTGACGGCGGCAGGTCAGCCTCAGCGCACCGCGTCGGAAGCAACGCCACGCCCAGCTCGGGTCGGGCGGACAAGCATTGTGATCGCGCTGGTCGGCAGCGGCATCCTGTTGGCGGCTCTTGCGGCCTATTTCGCGATTCCTCGCGATTCCGGCTCCCCGGAGCGTGTGCAGACGACCAGCGCGCCACAAGACGGAGTCAAAACAAAGCCGAAAGCCGGACCGGGGCAGGTCGAGAAGAAACAAGAAACGGCAACGGGGTCTCCGGGCGCCCCCGCCGGCGGAGCGGCAGGCCAGGAGTGGCGAACCTACACCAACGCCCGTTACGGCGTTGTGGTCGACTACCCGGCCCATATCTTCACAAAGATGCAAGACGAGCCGGCCGATCATTCGGGTCGGGCGTTTTCCGGCAGCTCCGGCTTGTGGTTCTACATCTATTCACACGCCAATGCGCTTGACCAGACGATCGAAGGCGTCCTGCGCCACACCCTGGTGGAGGTTCGCAAAGAATACACCTTGTCCAGCGCTTCCCGCACAGATGGTTTCGATGTCGTGTTTCGCCGTGATGGGGAGATCATCTGGCGGCACATGCTGACCAGCCAAGACAACGGCTTCCACCACTGGCTGGAAATCGGTACGCCCGAATCGGGTCACGCGCGGCTCCGCCCGGTTGCGGATCGGATGATCGCGAGCTTCCGCGTGGATCGCCCGGGTGGTCCACCCGATGAGGATGTTGCTGTCGACGCCTTCAGCTACCGGACCATCAGCAGCCGCGATTACGGGTTCAAGGTCGAGGGTCATCCAACCGATGCCTCGTTCTCCGTCGACGTGCCGGAGGGCTGGATTCGCGAAGAAGCCGGCGGCGCGGCTCACGAGCTGGTGTTCAAGAGCCCGGACAACCACCCCGACGCGATGATGTTTCTTGCCTTCACGGCTGAGCCCTTAAGGGGACGGTCGGCCGAGGCGAAAGCGACGGCGCAAGCCAAGCATCTGCAGGAGATCGGCGGCGCCGAGATCGTCGACAAAGGGGCGGTCTCGGTCGGGTCCCTGCCGGGATACCGGATCCAGCTCAAAGTGGTTTCGCCGAGTGACCTCGACACCAAGCTCGTAGACACGATCATCGTGCTTAAGCGCGGCAAACTTCTCTACACGCTCGAAATGACCGCGCCGGAGCCGATCTGGCATACGGCGGGCCTGGCCATCGAAAGGGCGGTCAAGACCTTGGCTTTTAAACCTTAAGATGCAGGCCATGCTTGAAAAGAATGAAGCGTTCCACCGAATTCTATCGCGGCTGGAATAGCCCCCTCCCCAACCCTCCCCCGCAAGCGGGGGAGGGAGTTGGTCCCTCAAAGCGGGGAGGGAGTGAGACCGCAAAGCGGGGAGGAAGTAAGAAGTCCAAACCACGGCATCGTTCGTCACCGAACCGATCTGCCGAAAACAGTATCACTTGTATGGAACATAGCCTTTGCAGGGCAACCTGAGGGGCAAGACTGGTTTCCCGTTTGGTCCATCCGGCCCTAACTATGTGGATTGATGATGCGGCGTTTCGGTTTCCTGCTCTTGATCGTTTTCGCCGTGCTCGCGGCGGGGCTTGCCTATCGCTTCTGGCCCCATACGCCGCTGCCGGAAAACCTCAGGGCGGACCGGCTGGTCGTCGACAAGAGCGAGCGTCGTCTCATCCTTTATGCCGATGGTCGCGCGGCGAAGACCTATGTCGTCTCGCTCGGCCGCGTCCCGGCGGGCCGCAAGCAGCGTCAGGGCGACGGCAAGACGCCCGAGGGCAAATACATCATCGATTATCGCAAGCCCGACAGCGCCTATCACCGCGCGCTACACGTCTCTTATCCGGACCGGCGCGATCGCAGACAGGCGGCCGCCCGGGGCGAGAACCCAGGCGGCGCCATCATGATCCACGGGCTTCCCAACGGGCTGGGCTGGATCGGGCGCTTTCATCGTTTCATCGATTGGACCGAGGGCTGCATCGCCGTGACCAATGAAGAGATGGACGAACTATGGCGGGCGGTCAGAAACGGAACCCCCATCGAGATCAAGTCATGACGCGCTCGCTTCCGTTCGGCCTGACCCTGTCGATCGTGGGACGCGTCGTCGCCCTCGTTCTGGTGCTGACCGCGGCCTTGCCCGCCGCGGCGCCGGCCCAGGAGTTCGCGTTGCCAGAGAAGTACTGGCCCAAAGGTTTTGCCTGGCATGAACATGTCTATTCGGGCTGGAGGGGGGCTTCGATTTTTCGTCCGGGGCGCAGCAACCCGAAAGAGTATCCGGTTTTGAAGTTCGCGACGCCAGGTGCTCCACGAGAAAACCGCATTGGAGGTTACGTTCACGCGACCCCGGAACTCGCTAGACAGTCTGTTGCGCACTTGACGCGAGACGGACCGGTTGCGTCCGACGTGGCCGATGCGACCTGCTGGAAGGTCTTCTCCAATGAGAGGATCTGGAAGGGGTATATCGGCAGCTCCACCCTACAATTCAGGTGTGTGATTGGCCGGGTGAAGTTTTACGTCGATCTGAGGTCGCAATCGAACCGGGGCCGTGGCGATGGCGGGGCTACTCTTCTCAACAAGGCGGTTCCGCTAACCGAGCTCCATAAGGTTGCCTCGGCGATCGTCGCGGGATTCCGCCAATACGCCGTCGACAATGGTTTGCTGGCCGTGACCGACCGCATATCGGCTGCCCTGTTTCCCGATCCGGCGGTTGAAAGGCCGGACGGATGGTGGTGGGCCAAAAGCGCTGGCGCCGTCTATGAAATACACGGCCGGCCCAAGAAGCACCAGCAGAGCTGGACGCCTTCATGGAGCCAGGATATCGAGATCAGCACAGCGCAAGGCTATGGGTTTAAGCCGTATCGTTATCGTTCTGACGGCTCTGGAAGCTGGTGCCGGCCCGGAAAGAACGGCAAATGCGACCTTCCCTTCCAACGGGTCGGCATCGTCATCGACGATTTCCTGATGCATGGCGGACAGGAGGCTTGCGTCGAGTCGCTGAATACGACGCTTCAGGGCGGTGGAATCTACTCCCGCATATCGGCCGAGAAGATCCAGTACAGCCGCGGAAACCCGGATCAGTTCGGGATCATGTTCTGTCGCAATGGATTTCATGTAACCGTATCCACCGTCGGTCGACGGGAGGCGGCCGTTCCGGCGACCGTCAGGTATTACGCCGATGTCGTGGCGCGCAAGATCGATGGTGTTCCCATCGCGCCGACCGGCGGCGGCGGTAACATGGCTGGCGGCGTGCCGCAGCCTGGATCAGGCGCAGATGCTCTCACCAATCCAGGCACGCCCGGCTCCGGTCCATCCACCAGCGAGGTGGCGCTCACTGCTGCCGGCGCGGCGGCGGCAGGCGGCATTGCCGGGGTTGGCGCGTGGTTGATGCTGGGCCAAGCCGGAGTGGGGCGACGCGAAGCGCTGGACGCGATGGGCGACTTGCTTCGCGGGAACCTGCCGAGCGACGGCTTCGAGGACTGGAAGGCCAAATACGAGGGGCTGGGCTGGACCTATCGCGAGGAGAACGGCATCGCCTATTTCGAACCGCCCCCGGATGCGATCGCAACACCGCCGCCACCCGAGATCGATTGGCCCCAGCATCGCGACGGGGACGTCAATCCCGACACGGACGAAGTGTGGAGCGAAGAGGATGGCGGCTGGATTGGGCGCAATCTCTATGAGCAAGAGAAGCGCCGCGCATCCGAGATCGCCGACATTCAGGCCCGCGGCGACCGCGCCATGGTGGCACGGGACGACGAGCTCCGCGTCCTCGGCCGCGAGGTCGCCGATGCCGGCCGTCAGCGCGAAGCGCTGGCGAAAGCCTTTGAAGAGCGCCAGCGCCTCGAGGACGCGATCCATGACATCTGGAAGCAGGACGTCGAAGCGGGAACGCTCGACGAGAACCGGCAGTTGCTTCTCGACCAGCTCGCGCAAAAGGCCGAAGACCTCTCACTCAAGGCGGTGAGCGGCCCGGCGAGCGCCGAGCTCGGTGCGCTCGGCGATATCGTCAGCCAGCAGGCGCGCGCCGGTTTCGTTCCGACCTATACCTATAAGGATGCGGTCTTCGATACCGGCCTGCAGGTCGGCGCCGCAGCGCTCGACGCAGTTCTCACACGCGGCTATGCCAGCTCGGCACTCGGCAGCGGCCTTGCGATGCGCGATGCGGCGCGTGAGGGCAAGACGGTGACCGAGATCGCCTATGCCGGCGTCAAGGCCGCGGTGATGGATTTTGCGATCGGCCGAACCGCGCATTATGTCGGCGAGGCGGCGGGCGTTGCCCGTTCGGCCTGGCGCGAGGCCGGCGAAGCCGCCGACGACGCCGCACGTGTCATGGAGCGCTTGCGCGGCCCGACCGGAACCGGCGGCGACGTGCTGGCCGAGGCCGAGCGCAATCTGAGGCGGATGGAGAAGAACCTCGGACGCGACGCGGTGGGCCGGCCGAAGGTCCCGTTGGACGATGCCCTCGAAGTGCAGCGCAAGCCGCATCAGGTCCGGCGGCTCAAGGAGACCGGCGGTGACGAGCTGCAGGACGGCTTCAACAACACCATGCGCATGGAGGTCTACAAGCCCCACGACAAGGCGCTGATCGACCGGATTCGGGGAAACCAGCCCGATCTCGCCGACAAGAAGCTGGTGGTGCACGAGTTCCGCACGCCGGGCAAATCGAGCTCGGGGATCAATACCGACCGCGACTTCCGCGTGCTCTACAAGAACGACAAGGGCGACTGGATCGAAGTCCCGAAGGATAGCTGGAAGAAGGACTCCAACGAGGTCTTTGCCGACCTGACCGGGTATGATGCGAGCAAACCCCCGCCAGGTTTCACCGATGCCGAGAAGAAAGCCTGGTGGGCCGACCAACACGGGCATACGGCGACCGACCGCTCCTTCCGCGAGGCGTGCCCCGATTATTCGGATCAGGTGGTGTCGGGCCAGAGCGAATGGATCAGGGTGGAGAAACCGCGCATCGAAGAGCTCAAGGACATCGCCGCGCGCGACGCCGGCATTCCCAAAGAACCGATCCGGCTGCGCGATCCCCCATCGATCGGCCAGCAATTCGACGAGAAGATCCACAACAATCTCCGGCGCGGCGACCTGCCCGAGGCGGTGGCGCAGGCGCAGAAGGGCGTCGAGACGCTCGAAACGGTGCGCAAGGCTTACGATAAGCAGGGGCTGGACGCGGGCGCGCTCCCCAGCCGCTTCCAAGAGGCCATGGACGTGATCGCGCGCTCGGACCTGCCGCACAATCCCGACACACGTTCGCTGATCGATCTTGAGGAGAAACTGGGTCGTCTCGGCTTCGCCAATGTCGATGAGTTCGGCAAGTCACTGTCAGGCCAGTTCGAGAGCCTCAAACTGGCGAAATCAAGGGTTCGGTTGCATGAATAAATCCGTCCGCATGCAGAGCTGGACGCTCGATGCCGCGCAAGCCCATTGCCTGATAACCGGCGTCGGCGATCCTGGACCCTTGGCGCCTGAGGCATCGCCGCCACGCTCGGGCGCGCGGCCGGCTATCCTGCCTTCCTCTTTGGACACCGCGTCGCTGTCCTGGCTTTGCGATCCGGGTATCAAAATCCGCGTCACCATGATGACGGCCGCAAATGCGCAGAGCCTTGTCGCTTATGGACACAAGGGGCGGGACAGTCTGGTCGGTTTCACTCCGGCGGCGGAGGGCGGCTACAATCTTTCTCTGCCGATGGATACCGGGCACATCCTTGCGCTCGTCACGACCGGCCTTGGTCTTGAACACGAGATCGGCGACCTGCGGATGTCGGCGCATGTCAGCGGTGCCGCGCTTCTGGCGCTGGCCGGTCTCGTCGATGCGCTACGCCAGCGTCAGCTGGAAAGCCTGCTTGCCCGGATGCGAGAGCCCGAAGGCGGCGTGACATCCGACGAGGTTTATCTGCGTGCGCTTGATGGAATCGTGACCGCCGACAGCCGCTGGACGGCGACGCTCATGCATGCCTTGGTCGATGGCCTGCCGGAGCTGAAAACGGAAACCGTCGATGCCGGATTGAATGATCTCCGAACGGCCGGCTTGGCGGTCAAGAGTGCCGGCGGGACATGGCGCATGGCGGAGGAGTTCGCGCTCTGCGGGGCGCATCTGCAACTGCCGCTGGCCGGGGCGAAGATCAGCCTTGAACGCCAGCAATATGGTAAAGTGGATGCTGCGAGCCTTGCCCTTTTCAGGATGCTCGGTTCGCTCTGGCTCTGCCGCCACGAACACGATCGCTATGTCTTTGCGAGCGTGTCCGCCGTTAGCACCGTCAGCCAGCTCAATTCAATTCTCACCGGCTTCGTCAATGCCAGGCTGGCAGACGCAAAAACTGCTGGTCCTGCCAAGCCGGCGGGCACGAAAACCAGCGGTCCCGCCAAGGCGGCGGATGCGAAGACCAGTCCTGTCGCCAACGCGGCGAATGCGAAGAGCGGCCGTGCGATTGAGGCAACGGGTAGCTCCGGCCACCTACCGGATCACGGCCGGGTCCAGTCCAAGTTCTGCACGCATTGCGGTTCAAGACTACAAGCCAATGCCGCTTACTGTACAAAGTGCGGAACGAAGATTGTGGGCTCAACTACCTGACGCCATATGTTGAATTCGAGTTGGTTGAACGAAATACCCCAAGCCATGCCCCCCGCTTTTTTTCGCACAAACGGGAACCGAACCATCACCGAGGGTGCTTGGTTTTGACACGCATTTTTTTGCCGGGCGCCGTTTCGGACGAGGTCGGTGCGAGGAAAGAACTCGCAGATTGCCGCTCGTTGAACCACGCGCACTTGAAGTCAAAGAGCGGAATGCCGATGAGACGCGAGAGCGCAAGCGTGTAAATCGTGAGCTGCGCGATGGGGCGGTTCGTTCGGGCGTCTGGCTTGTGTCAAGGATATGGGTCTCGCCGTTCCTGATTGGCAAGAAGTCGTCGATCGTGAAGATTTTTGTTTTCAGGCCGGGACGGGTTGCAGGCTGGCGGTGAGAGCGGCCAGCGTTCGGCGCAAAATAAGCGTCAACCACCGGAGCAGGAGGCTGAAGTTGTAGCCGGCGGCGGCGAGGACGGCGTTGATCGCGTTGCCCTGGCCGAACCGGAGCCCAGGTTGCCAGATGTGACCGCCTTGCATGATTGCGTCATCCGCGACGGAGCACGCGCGGTCGACCTTAGAGCGCGATTGTTTTAGGTTGATTCAATCGCGCTCTCTTTCTCTTTGTTTGGTCGCATGATCTTGTCCGAAAAGTCTGCCAACTTTTCGGGATCATGCTC
>JANQIP010000016.1 GCA_028282095.1 Xanthobacteraceae bacterium
AGCTAGAGCGCGATCCATTCAGATGAATCGATCGCGCTCTCCTTCTCTTTGTTTTGTCGCATGATCTTTTCCGAAAAGTCTGCCAACTTTTCGGGATCATGCTCTAAAGCGGATCAGATCTGAACTTCGCGGCCGGCACCGATCCGCGAGCGGCAGGGGCCGAAAAGGCAGGCAAGGCCGAGGATAACCCCGGACACGGCCGCGATCATGCCCGCCGCGCTGACCGCGTTTTCGGCGCCGAACCAGAGCGGGCCGTAGCCCGCGAAGACATAGCCAAGGACCGCCGAGACTACGGCAAACGCGATCGACCACCAGACCTGGCCATTGAGCCGGTTGGTCATCAGGCGCGCCGCGGCGGGAGGACAGATGAACATCGCGATGACGATGATCGACCCCACGGCGTCGAAGGCCGCAACGGCTGCAATAGCCGAGACGACGACAAGACCGAAGCCGATCGTCCCTGTTGGCAGACCAAGCGACTGCGCAAAGCCTTCGTCGAATGTTGATATTTTCAAGGGGCGCCAGAACAGGACGGTTAGGACGGCGATCAGCGCGCAGACAACGGCGATTCGCCCCAACTCATGGGGCAACTGGGAGAGCGCGACGGGATCCAGCAAAGACCCCCAGCCATCGGCCGCAAACCAAATCAGGCTCTCAAGATTGCCCATGAGCGCGTGTTCAACATCGAGATGAACCGTCGACGTATCCGACTGCTCAAGCAAGAGCACGCCGCCCGCGAACAGCGCCGTGAATGTCACGCCCATTGCTGCACCGGGCTCGATACGCCCAAGCCGCTTGATGGCCTCGATCAGGATGACGGAAACGATAGCCGCACCCGCGGCGCCGATCAGCATCGGAATGGCGGCGACGGTTCCGGTCACCAAGAACGCCACGACGATCCCCGGCAACACCACATGGCTGATCGCGTCACCGATCAGCGCCTGCCGGCGCAACAAGAGGAAATTGCCGGGCAGGGCGCAAGCGATGGAAGCCAGAATGCCGATGAGGATCGGCGTCAGACTGAACTGGACGAACTCCGCGCCCATCACGCCGGTGCTCCCTGGTGATCGCCAGGTCTGACGATACGCGGCCCACCGATGAGCCGGTCGAACTCCGCGATCTCGTCGGGCGTGAAGACCTCTTCGATCGGCGTCAGGCCGTCATAGCGCCCGGTCAGCGCCGTGTCCTGATGAGCTTTGCGGGCGATGTCCCAACGGCATTCGTCTCGCGCAGCTTTGGCGGCCTGGGCGCGCCCTGCGTCCGTTGCAACGCCATCACGGCGTATCAGCCCGGCGCGGCGCAACGTGCGCCAAGTGAACGTATCGAAAATGGGTTCGCCGCGGGCCAGTTCAAGGAGGCCTTGGCGCAGGTGAACGCGGCGCTGAAACTTCCAGTGCCGATATAGGGCGGCTGCGACGCCACGCGCCGGCGCGAAGAACAGCGAAAACACGAAGATCGCGGCGGACACAAGGACGATGATCGGCCCGGTCGGAAGCGCCGGCGCCGAGGCCGAGATCGCGGCGCCGACATAGCCGGAGCAAGCCCCGACGCCGCTTGCAATCCACAGCACGTTTTCGCTACGGTTCGTCCAGAATCGCGCCGTCACCGCCGGTATGATCAGCAGCGCCACAATGAGAATGAGCCCGACGACCTTGAGGCCGACCACGGTCACCGCCATGACGAGGCCCATGGTCGCCAAATCGATTTGGCGCACACTGTAGCCGGACGCTGCCGCAAACTCGGCGTCGAAGGCGACCAGCGTCATCGGACGGCGCAGGACAAACGTCGCGAGCACGGTCAACGAGCCACCGACTGCGATGATGATCGCATCCTGATACAGCATGCCCGCGGTCGACCCGAGCAGGAAACTCTCAAGGCCGGCCTGACGCCCTGACGACATCGATTGGATGACGGTCAGCAGAACGATCCCGATTCCGAAAAACACGGAAAGGACGGCGCCGATCGCCGCATCCTCCGACAGCCGCGTCCGCCGCGCCATCCACTCCACGATCACGAGGCCGATGGCGGCAGTCACGGCCGATCCGAGGAGCAGCCCAATAAGGCTACGCCCCTCGCTACCGAACAAGACCATCACGATGAAAGCGATGCCCACCCCCGGCAGTGTCGCATGGGCCACTGCATCCGACACCAGCGCGCGCTTGCGCAGGAACAGGAAGGTGCCTGCCGCGCCAGCCGCGAAGCCAAGCAGCGCCGCGCCGATGGCGACCAGCGCGGCATTGTAGCCGGCGCCGAGCAGCAGGGCATTCAGGAATGCGCTCATGCCGCGCCGGCTGCCAAATTCAACTGCTCGATATGCGTGGTCGCCAATCGGCCACCATAAGTCGCCTGCAGGTTTTCCGCGGTGAAGGTGGTTTCGACCGGGCCCTCGGCAATCTTGCGCACATTGAGCAGGAGTACATGGTCGAAATAGGTGTCGACCGTCGCCAAGTCGTGATGGACGCAGACGAGCGCTTTCTGCTCCGCCTTCAGCATCTTCAAGACATCGACGATGGCGCGCTCCGTTGCCGCGTCGACGCCGGCGAAAGGCTCGTCGAGAAGATAAAGGTCGGCTCCCTGCGCGAGTGCGCGCGCGAGAAAAACGCGCTGCTGCTGGCCGCCCGATAGCTGGCCGATCTGGCGGTGCGCGAAATCTGCCATGCCGACCCGACCGAGGCAGGCGCGCGCGGTCTCGATGTGCTTTTTGGTGAGCCAGCCGAGCAGGCCAACCTGGCGATACAGCCCCATAAGCACGACGTCGATCACGGTCGTCGGGAAATCCCAGTCGACGCTGGCGCGCTGAGGCACATAGGCGATCCGGTTGCGCGCGGCATCCACCGGCGCGCCGAATATGGTGACATCGCCCGACAAACGCGGGATGACACCGAGCGCAGCCTTCAGCAAGGTCGATTTGCCGGCGCCGTTCGGTCCGATGATTGCGGACATTGCCTCGGCCGGAAAAGTGGCGTCGACCGAGAACACCGCAGGCTTTTCGCCGTAAGCGACGGTCAGGCCACGGATCGCAAGAGGACTGTCAGCAAGATTGTCGGGGCTGACCGCCCACCCGTCGCGTGTCACCAAATCCAATGCAGTATTGATCACGTCCTGCTCCTTCCAGGACCGAGAGCACGATTGTTTGATGTCTAATCAATCGTGCTCTCAGCTCTTTGTTTGGCCGCATGATCATGTCCGCAAAGCCCACCGGCCCTCCGGGATCATGGTTCAGGAGAGCTTGCCGAGCATGCCCTTCTGCGGAGCTTTTCCGCCAAGTGCGCGCGAGATGACCGTCGTGTTGTGATCGATCATGCCGACATAGGTGCCTTCGTAAGTGTCTGGTTCACCCATCGCATCGGAGAATAACTCGCCGCCGATCACCACCTTGTGGCCTTTCGCGGCGGCGCCCTCGATCAAGGCGCGAATGTTGCGATCAGAAACCGAGCTCTCGACGAACACCGCACGAATATCGCGGTCGACGAGCATGTCGACGAGTTCGGAGATGCGCTGCAAACCGGCCTCGCTTTCGGTCGAGATGCCCTGAATGCCGATGACCTCGAAGCCGTAAGCCGAGCCGAAATAGTTGAACGCATCATGCGCCGTCAGAAGCACGCGGCTCTCGGTCGGAACCGAGGACAGAATCCGCGTCGTGTAGTTTGCGAGCTCAACAAGGTCGGCGAGATGCGCGTCCGCGTTCTCGCGGAAGGCGGCTTCACTGTCCGGCCGCGCTTTGATCAGGGCATCACGGATCGTGAGAACCACACGCGACCACAGGTTCGGATTCATCCAGACATGCGGGTCGTATTTTTCATCGTAATCATCGTGGCCGATCAGCATGTTCTTGGGAAGGCTCTCGCCAACCGCGACGACATTCTGCTTCTTCGCCAGTTCGCCCATGAAGTCTTCCATCTGCGCTTCCAGATAAAGGCCGTGCCAGAGCACGAGATCGGCCTTCGAAAGCGCCACGATATCGGTCCGGGTCTGGCGGTAGGCGTGAGGATCAACGCCCGGGCCCATCAGCGCCTTGACCGTCACAAGGTCGCCGCCGACCTGCCGCGCGGCATCGGCGATCATGCCTGTCGTTGCAACGACCTTGAGCGGCTCAGCAGCGCGCGCCGTATCAGCCGGGCCCGTCGCCATTCCGACCGCAAGCACCGCGACTGCGAGGCCGGCGAAGCATCGGCGGCTGATCGGCGCCAATAGCCCGTACTTCATCTGATGTCTCCCTGCTTCTGAGTTGAGGTGTGCCGCAACGTGTTTGTCCCGTCAACGAGAGATAGCCGCTGACCCTAAACTTAGCAAGGGCTAATTTACTGTGCTTGTGCTGATCTACAATTGGAAATGTTAAAAAAAAGACGTCTTGCATAGACCGGGGACAGAAGGTAGGCGTGTCTAACTTTTAGCAATCGTAGGCTGCGAGCGATGCCGACGCGGAAAAAGTCCGAGCGCGATTCCCGACCGAGGGAGCCGATCGCGGCTGGTTCGGAAGCAGAGGAAACTCAGGGGAGCCTGCTCGAAGTCGAGGAGCAGGCGACGAGCTTTCGCCTTGTGCGCGCGGCACGGCGCTATGAACTGGTCGAAGACTATGTCGAGCTGATCGCCGACCTGATCGACGATGCGGGCGAAGCGCGGCCTGTCGATATTGCATCCCGACTAGGGGTGACCAAGCCGACAGTGAACAAGATGCTCAAGCGTCTTGCCCAGGAAGAGCTGATCACCCAGCGGCCCTATCGCTCGGTATTCTTGACCGACCTCGGGCGTTCCCTCGCTGGGGAGAGCCGCAAGCGTCACCAGATCGTCGAGCAGTTTCTGCTGGCGCTTGGTGTCAGTCCTGAAACGGCGCGGAATGATGCCGAGGGCATGGAGCACCATGTCAGTGATGAGACGCTCAGCGCATTCGAGAGGTTTATTGCGGAAGCTGGGCGAAGAGGCGACATGCGCGCGCCCGCACGGGGAACGTCGGCTTGATCATCTGAATTTGCGACTAGCGGGAGATGCTAGAGCATGATCCCGACAAGTTGCAGACTTTTCGGACAAGATCATGCGACAAAACAAAGGAGAGCAGAGCGCGATCTATTCAATCTAAATGGATCGCACTCTAGTGTTCCTTACCTGACGGTCCGGGATCGGAACGTCAGGTAAGGAACACTAGCCGCCTCCGCCGTTCCGGAGGGCTATTCGATATGCCGCCCCGCGGAAAACGCCAGCGCCATTATCGTCACTCATCGCGCGCAAAGCCGGAGACAATCCAGCCGAGTGCCCAAGAGATGCCGAACAAGAGAGCGAATGAGGCTCCAGCCACGGCGATGGAGACAGCCAAGACATAGAGGAAATCTCCCTGTTGCTGCATGTAGCCGCCGATGAAATGGAGCGTGCCGACAAGCAGCGCGGAGATGAGGCCGAGCACGATACCGGCTCGAGCGAATCCCCGGCGAATGCGCGCGGCTGGTGAAAGGTTCATCGTCGGGCCATAGGTTGTTATTTGAGCATGATCCCGAAAAGTTGGCAGACTTTTCGGAAAAGATCATGCGACAAAACAAAGAGAAAGGGAGCGCGATCGAATCAACCTGAAGCAATCGCGCTCTAGCGCCTCGGGGCGTTTATCGATCCCGCGCAATGGTGGCAATTGTGGCGGCCTCTTCTTCGCCGGCTGTGGTCTTGCGTGGTCAAGGAGGAATGGCATCATCCTCCAGCGTTTGTCTTCCGAACCCCGGAGTGAGTTCCACTCGGCCGAATCTACATCGCACCTTGCGGCGACAGGGCTTCAATAATCCGGCAATCTGCGACCGTACCGCAGCGGCATTGATTGACCATGCTGTTGAGCTCGCGCCTTAGCGCCTTAAGGTCGGCGATCTTGCGATCGACTTCGGCGAGATGCGCTTTGGCGATCGCATCGACGGCCTCGCAAGGACGGTCCCGGTCATCCGATAGATCGAGCAGCGCCCTGACCTGATCGAGTGAGAAACCGAGGTCTCGCGAGCGGCGGATGAAGCTCAGCCGGTTGAGGTGTTCGGAGCCGTAGGCGCGGTAGTTTCCTGCCGTGCGCTTCGGTGGAGCAAGAAGGCCGATCCGCTCGTAATAGCGAATGGTCTCGGCTTTGGTGCCCGTCAGTCGTCCAAGCTCGCCGATCGCAAGATTGCCGTCATTCATCTCTTGCATCTCTTGACCCTGTAGTGACTACAGGGTGCATATGGGGCGTCACATCGCAATCGTCGAGGTGACGTAATGGCGGCCGCCAGTTCCTACAAATTGCGCATCGAGGGTATGGACTGCGCCGCCTGCGCCCTAAAGATCGAAAACGCCATCAAGCGTCTGCCCGGCGTGAGCGAGATCAATATCAGCTACGCGGCGGCAACGCTTGCCCTTGACCTCGACGAAGACCGCGGCTCGCCGCGCATGATCGAGGACAAGATCAGGGCGCTCGGTTACACGCCGGCCGGCGCGCCCTTGGCGGAGGAAGCGACGCTCCCGAAGAAGCGGGATCGGCTGCCATGGTGGAAGGGAGCCAAAGGGCAGTTGGTGCTGGGCACAGGGGCGCTGTTTGCCTTCGCCTTTGTGCTCGCCCAAGTGCTGCCGGAGTGGGAGCGGTCGCTGTATTCAGCCGCAGCTTTGGCGGGCGTGATCCCTATTGCGCGGCGTGCCGTCGCCGGGGCCCTGTCGGGCTCGCCCTTTACCATCGAAACCCTGATGGCGATCGCGGCGATCGGTGCGGTCGCCATCGGCGAGCCCGAAGAGGCGGCCGTGGTCATCTTTCTGTTCTCCGTCGGAGAACTGCTGGAAACCTTGGCCGCCGGCCGCGCCCGCGCAGGGATCGAGGCGTTGATCGATCTCGTGCCGCGCACCGCCAGGCGCCAGCGCGCCAACTCTTCCGATATCGAAGAGGTATCGGTCGATGAGCTCGCCATCGGCGATGTGGTGGTGGTTCGCCCGGGCGACCGCATTCCCTCCGACGGCACGGTGATCGATGGCGCGTCGGAGGTCGACGAGGCGCCGGTGACGGGCGAATCCGTGCCGGTGTTCAAGGAGGTCGGCGCTGAGGTCTATGCCGGCAGTATCAACGCCAATGGCGAGCTGCGCGTTGAGATTGCCCGGACCGCCGGCGACAATACGATTGCCCGCATCATTCGCCTCGTCGAGGAGGCGCAGGAATCGAAGGCGCCGACGGCGCGGATGATCGACCGGTTCAGCCGCTGGTATACACCCGGCGCCATGCTCTTTGCTCTCATGTTGATTGTCGTCCCGCCACTTGCATTCGACGGCGACTGGACGACCTGGATCTATCGCGGGCTTGCCACACTACTCATCGCCTGCCCCTGTGCGCTGGTGATCTCCACTCCGGCAGCGATCGCATCGGGACTGGCCGCCGGCGCGCGGCACGGACTGCTGATCAAGGGCGGTGCGGCGTTGGAGACACTGGGCAAGGTCAGAGCGGTCGCGTTCGACAAGACCGGCACGCTGACCCGAGGCCGGCCACGGGTGACGGATGTCGTCGCCATCAATGGCGACGAGCGGGCCGTGCTCGCCATGGCTGCGGCGGTCGAGCGCAATTCCAGCCATCCTCTCGGCCGCGCCATCACGTCGGAAGCAAAGGCGCGCGGGTTGGATCTTCCCCTTACGTTTGGCGGGGCCGTTGCGACGCCGGGCAGGGCGGTCACTGCGCGCCTGAAGCACGGCTTTGTCTCGGTGGGCTCGCCGCGTCATGCCGCCGAGCTCACAAGCATCGATCCCGGTATCACCGAAAGGATCAATGTCCTCGAAGCCGAGGGCAAGACCGTCGTGGTGATCCTGTCCGGCAAGGTGGTGGATGGACTGATCGCGCTGCGCGACGAACCGCGCGAGGATGCGGTCGAAGGCGTGAGGCGCCTGGCGCACTGGGACATCGCCGCGATCATGCTGACGGGCGATAACCGGCGCACCGCCGGCGCCATTGCAGCCCAACTCGGTATCGAGGCACGCGCCGAATTGCTGCCCGATCAAAAACTCGCCCAGATCGTCAAGCTGAAGGAAGCCGGCCCGATCGCCATGGTGGGCGACGGGATCAACGACGCGCCGGCGCTTGCCGCGGCCTCTGTCGGGATCGCCATGGGTGGCGGCACGGATGTGGCGCTGGAGACCGCCGATGCCGCTCTCCTCAAGAACCGGGTGAACGGTGTTGCCGAGCTCATCGCATTGTCGCGAGCGACGCTCAGCAATATCTGGCAGAACATCGCGATTGCACTCGGCCTCAAGGCGGTGTTTCTGGTCACGACGCTGTCCGGCATGACTCTGTTGTGGATGGCGATCCTCGCCGACACCGGCGCTACCGTACTCGTGACCGCCAATGCCCTGCGTCTGCTGGCGTTCCGACTCTGACGGTCCGATCCCGGACCGTCAGCCCGGAACACTAGCTAATCGGTCACTTTGTGATGCGGCACCAACACAATGAGACGGGCTCAAGCGTTGGTGCCGCATCACTAGCGCATGGTTCGCTCAGATATCGCTTGGTGACGCCTTGAATCGAAGGAGATGATGTGTTTACTCGCAGGTTCGCGGTTGCCCGTGCGCACTCGACCTGCGATTCTAAGAGTGCGATGGCTTCAGTTTGAATCAACCGCGCTTCCATGCAGATCAAGTCGTTGTCCGGCGGGCTGATGCGCCGGCGAAGAAGGGCCAAGTCCTAAGACCTGAGACAAATCACATCGGCAATTTGCGGGTGTAGCTCAATGGTAGAGCAACAGCCTTCCAAGCTGCGGCGCTACCCTTATTGATCAATAGGTTTTCCCACATGTTCCGGCTTCGTGCCCCTATTGATGCGACTTGAGAATTCCCTTTTGTGGGAAAGCACAACGTCGTCATTTCCGCACCTCAAAAAGCGATAGTTGCGGATCATCGGCCGGCTCCGCCGCGGGTCGAATCGCGCGGCGCTTGCGCACGCCGTCAGTGATTTGCCGGCGCGTTTTCTTGACGTATCGCGGCAGCGGTGCCGCACTCCGGTGGCGGCTCAGCGCTCGGATTTGGGCGTCGGTCAGGTCGGCGTCGCCAAGCTCGGTCATGCCCCCGTGGCGGAACGAGGTGAAGGTCAGGCCGGCGTCGATCCCGGCGCGGGCAAGCACCTCGCGAACCTTCCGCGAAAGATGACGCAGGTCGCCGCTCGCGGTGGCCCAAGGCAACGGCATTTTTGCGCGCAAGTCGCTCCAATCGCGGACGAAGAACAAGCCGCTGCCGATGCGGTCGCGCTTGAGCGCATCCATGCGCGCCATCAACTCGGGGAACAGCGGCGTCTCACCATCGTCATCAAACAGCGGATACCAGACATAATCTCCGTTCTTCGGATGGACGATCTTCACCTCGTCCGGGCGGTTCCTTGGCCGGTAATGATCGAGCCGAAACGCCGTGAAGATATGCTCCTCGCGCTGTAGCCACTCCCATGTGACCATCAGCGCGGCGGCGATCGAGCGCAATCCCAACGCATCGGCGGCGGCGACGGCGGCGAGCAGGTCCTCATAGTCGGCCGTCGGCGTCTCGCCCTCGGACGAGACCAGCCCCATCCCGGCGAAGGGATTGGTCGCGGGGACGTCCTCGGCGTGCAAGGCCGCGGCCACGTTCCAGGCACGCCGGCAAGACTTCATCGCATGATTGACCGTCGTCCGTCGTTCGGCCGGCGTGTCGCCGGCGATCAAGGGCAGATCCTCTTGCTTGGACGCAAGATGACGCCCCCCTGCGCGCGGACCTCCGGTGACAAGGAGCTTCTCGTATAGCGAGCTGACGACCTTCTTGCTTATCTTGCTCAGCTTCACACTGCCGAGGCGCCTGCCGTCTTTCAGGACGTAGCTCCCGACCAGGTCAAACCCGCGCTCATGCAGCGCTCGCGTTTTTCTGCCGAGTTTGTTGTACGGGCGGCCCGAGCCGCGATACGCAGCAAACAACCAATCGAGCGTGCCAGCTTCGTTCGCACTCGGCGCGACGTCGAGAACCCCGCGGGTGCGCCAGCTATGAAAAGCGGGAAGAAGGACGCGCTCGACTCGCTGAACCGCAGCGTCATAGTCCACGCCGAGGGCCTCAGGCTCCACGGGGCATTTTCCGCGATCGTCGGTTGCCGATAGATCGTCGCGTGCCCACACAGGTGGCTCGAAATAGTATCTCCACCTGCTGGCGGCGCTGGACCACTTGCGCTTGGTATATGAAGGCAGGGGGAGCACCGTGCGGATCCGGCGTTTCATATCTGGCTCGCGATGTCGTCATCTCCGGAGACGACATCGGACGAGATTTCGTGGCGGTTGGCAATGTGTGACCGTAGGACATCGAGCGCCCAGACCGGCTCGCGCCTACCGTCCCGCAGGCGGGTCGAACTCGGGCCGGGCGCCTCGCCCTTCAGAATCGCCTTGAAAAGCTGCCCCGAGGTCTCGAAGTCCAAGAAGGCCGCCGCCATGTCGGCGCGCATCTCCTCCGGCCACGCCCCGCCTGGCGGATAGCGCGCAGGCCGCGAGCGCGGCGCATAATCCTTGGTCCTGGCGGCGGCCAACGGCATCACGACCCCGCTTCGTCGACCCCTGCCGCAGGCTCTGGCGCGTCGTCCGTCATCGTTCCGGCGTTTCCACTTCCAGCTTAAGGTCGCGAGCCGATTGAACCGTCCCGCACATGGGACAACAAAACGCGACGTCGTCATGAGAGGCGACGCCCTGAGCTCTCAGCTCTCGGTGGAATTGCTCAATGGTGATCGTGCGCATCGCGTTCTCACCTCAGCGCTTGTGTGGCCTCGGGATCGAAGCCGCTGCCGTCACCATCGTCCCGGCGCTGCGCCTCGCGGACCAGGGCGCGGGCCGCGTCGCGATAGGTGGTGACCACATCGCGGCCCGAACTCAGCCCGAACAGGCGACGGATCGCGCGCAGCCAATAACCGCCGGCATCCTCAAGGACAGCCTGGCCGCGTGCGAGCTCGGCATTGAAGGCGTTGATCTCCGGCCAGCCCATGCTGTCGACCGCATCCTCGAGCGTGGCAAGCGCGGTGCTGCGGCGGCAGCAGAGCAACTGCTCGGCGCGCAGCGCAAGGCTGCGCAGCGCGTCGGCGTCGTGCACGCTCAGCAATTCGAGATCGGAACGCGCGGCCCGGCGCAGCGCCCCGCGCACGATTCCCGACGGCGCGCCGGTGTAATCGTCGAGCGCAAAGATGCGGTCGTCGGCCATGTCACGCGGCCCTCGGCTCGGCCGCTGTTCGCCCTTCGGCAAGCGAGCGCGCCATGTCGGCCACCTGTTGCTGCTGCTTGGGCGGTAAGGACGTGAAATTATCGGCCAGCGCGACGCCGCGCGGCCCGGAAAGCAGCATGCGCTTGATGAGGCCGAGCTCCGCCTCGATGCCGGCGGGCGCGCACTCTCCGTAGAACCAAGTCACCGGCCGCTCCAACACCTCGGCTACCCGCCGGAGCCGGCTGGCCGAAACCCGGTTCGTCCCCTTCTCGTATTTCTGCACCTGCTGGAAGGTCAGGCCGATCGCAGCCCCGAGCGCCTTCTGGCTCAATCCCTTTTCGAGGCGCGCGACGCGCACGCGCTCGCCGATCTCCTTGTCGATCTCGGTGACTTTTGGCTTTCCTTTCACGGCTTTCCTCCTACTTTTTTCAGCCGCGCTGGCGGCTCACTCTCACTCGCTTCCGGCCTCGGCGAGCGCGAGCGTCTCGAGCGCACGGCGGTGCTCGGCGTCGGTGCAGCGTCGTTGCAACGAGCAATGCGCCATGGGCGCCTCCTGGCCGCTCAGCGATCGCAGCCGGTCGCCTTCGAGCGCCGCGGCGACGATCCAGAGCTCTCCGCTCGGACGGTGAAGCACCGTGTCACCCGCACGCAGGCCTTCGGCTGCGGCGACGATGGATTCGAGTTTCGCCGCGTACGCGATGGCGAGTTCGGGGGCGGTGTTGCCATGCGCGTAGCTCTGGAACGCGTGTGTTGCGCCGCGGATCGCTTCGATCACTGCTGGCGCGCCGAACTCAAGAGCCGCGGCGCCGAACATGCGAACCGGATCGCGGCTCGCGCCGTCACTTGTGGCGGAAGTCGTCTCCGCCGCCCCATAGGCGAGGATGGCCTTCCGCGCCTCGTCGAGCGCCGCCCGTGCGTCCTCGACAAGGCCCGGCACCGATTTCGTGGCGCCCTGAACATAAGCCTCGGAAATGGCGCCGCCGGCCTGAATCAGATCCGCGCCGGCGGTCCGCAGCGCCACGATCAAGACGATATGCGGGTCGTGCGGGGCGGTCATGCGGCGTTGTCTCTTGGCGCCGATGGCTGCTCGCCCGTGGCGAACATGGCGTCGATCTGGTCCGAGAGTTCGTTGACCTGCGTCGTCACAGCCATGAGCCTGTGGCGCTCCTCGGCGATCGCGCGCATAGTGTTGCGGCTGGCGGCGGCATGGCCGCGGCCATAGCCATGCAGCCAAACAAAAACGAGCGCGGAGCCGACGACGGACAGGACCGCCAAGCCGACGATCGGCGCCAATGGCTCGGGAACGATGACGATGGAATCGATCATGCGCGCGCCTCGCGCTCCCTCACGGCGGCGATCGCGGTCTTAAATGCAGCCTGGAATTCGGCGGCGGCCTGAACCTCGGCGTAAGACCGAGCAAAACAAAACCGGACGATCTCCGCGCGTGCGGTCATATCGTTGAGAAAGATATCGGCGAGCCGGCGATTGCGCTCAAAGACGACGTCGAACGCGCCGGCAATTGCCCTACGAGCGGCATCCGTCAGTTCGCCTGTTTGTAGGGCCGCCTGAAAATACCCCGAAAACCTCAGATCACGGCGCAGCACGTCAATCACCTGGAGGTACAGCGTTCCCGCCATGGCTCAGGCGATCCACGCGATAAGTACGAGGAAACAGCCGGCGAGCACGCCCAACTCAATAATCGTCGCCGGCGAGATCAGCTCGAGAAACGCTTCGCGGAGGAGGGTCATGAACGCTGCTCTGCGCTCTGGACGTAATGCGCATCGATCGCAGCACTGTCCGAGGGGTGATCGGCGTCGCGCGCCCGTTGGTCACGTGTGCGGGCGGCGACAGACCGCAGCAGGTCAAGGCCCTCTCCCTGGGTGATCGTGACCTCACTCGCCCCGAGAGGGATGAGACCTATCGATGGCCAATCCAATATCCGGCCATCGATATCGGTGCCGTGCACCGCGCAGAATCGTGTCCCAGCGTGTTTGCTGCCTGGACCCCATACCCAGCACACGACGATGTGTCTCGTCGTCTGCATCACGTCGCCCGCCATCGCGCCCTCCGTCGTGGTCGGAGGGAATAAGCACCATTTTGGTGCTCTCGTCAACACCAAAACGGTGCGTTATGTATCGCTGTCCTGCGGTTGTGCGGCTGCGAGTATTTGAGCTAGTTGCCGCAAGGTGAGATGGCCGTCACGGGACATTATGCCGACAATAAAGCGTCACGGTTACTTGACGGTTTATTCGCAATAATGAAGTCCAGGGACACGCCGGTGATTTCCGAGATTTTCATCCAAGTATTGATGTCCGGTTCACGTTCGCCGCGCTCGTATTTCATGTAGCGTTCACCTGAACGATCGCCACGAAAGCCAAGCTTTTCAGCGAACTCCTTCGGCCCAAGCCGTGTTAGCTTGCGGGCTATTTCAAGCCGCTTGGCCCAATCAGGGCGGGCTGGCGAAGATTTTGTCGGGCGTCCCATGCGCCGATCATCATTCCGCCTGATCAGCGATGCACGCACCGAATTGGTGTTGACATAAGCACCGTTTCGGTGCTTATGGTTTCTCCTATGGCAACGCTCGATGAATACCTCCGAGAAGAAGAGATCACGAACGGCGAGTTCGGCAGCCGTATCGGCAAGACGGGCGAAGCCGTGCGCCGATACCGGACCGGCGAGCGTTGGCCCGACCCAGACACGATGGCGGAAATCTTGGCGGCCTCCAATGGTCGGGTGACGCCCAACGATTTCTTGCGTTCGCGCCGCGCCGCGCCCGAAGAGACCACGTCATCATGAGCACGGCCGCATCCGATTCCCGTGCCTGCCGGTTTTGGCGCGGCGCGGATGCGGCGGAAGCTCTGCTCGATGAGGGCGATTCCGAGCCGGGCGCTCTTCACCTCCTCCTCCATGGGAAAGAACTCGCTGCTCCTGATCGTAGGGCGACCTGGCCCTGCCGTCACGCACGCCGCGGCGCGCAGGCTGTCACCGACGCGAAACCGATCAGGACAACCCGCGCGCACCGGCGCTCGTTTTGTCGCCGCGCCGATCCGCGAATTCCGGAGCCCCGCCAACAGCCGCAGCCGTCGTGTCCGTCGCCGAATTCAATCGCCCCCCATCGCACCTCCGCTCCCTCGTTCCCAGCCATCCAGCGCTTGCCGGCGCCCGATCGCGACCATCCGTGTCGCGAAGCAGGGTGGCAGGGAGGCTTTTGCAGGTGTGCAAAAAGTTTTTGCGCGAGGCGCAAAAAATGACTGACGCGACATTCGTCGAGGACGCCGCGTCATGGGCGCGCTCGCTGACAAAGACCGAGGTCCGTGGTCCCGGCGACATGGAGGGCGCCTGGCGGCGCCTCGAAAACCGGCACGACATTCCTTGGCGGCTGTTCTGGGCGCTGCGGTACCGCCGCCCGAAACGGATCGCGGCGTCGCTCTATTTCCGGCTGATGGATGCGTGGAATGCCGAACAAGAGCGACAACTACGGCGGCTGAAACATGAGCTCGAAATCACCAAGGCGACGGCCGGGCCTGATCATCCTGCTGTGGGCGCGGTTCAGGCTTTGGTGGGCGAGGATGACGACGCCGAGGACTCGGTCGCATGAGAAATGAGACCATACCCGAGGATGTCGTCCAGACGGTGCGCGATCTCGCGGGGCGCGGACTGTCGGCATCACAGATCGGTCCCCAAGTCGGCAAGACGCGAAGCGCCGTGATCGGCTTGTGTCACCGGCGGGGAATCGTGTTGCGCGGTAGCACGTGCGGTCCGCGGCCGAGACGCCCTCAGCAAGAGACGAGGCTGGAGCCGAAGAAGCGCGGATCCGCTGGCGGTACGATAACGGCGATCCGCGCCAAGATGAAAGCGCGCGCCCAAGCGCCGTGCGCGCCGCCCGCCGAACCCGCGAAGATCGCACCGCCCATCGAATCCGCTGACACGGCGCCGGCGCCGGACCGGCCACGCATCGCATCCGTCGTGGACCTTGAGCCGCATCATTGCAAGTGGCCGATCGGCGACCCGCGGCATCCGGATTTCGGATTCTGCGGCGCGACGGCGCTGCTCAAGGATGACGGCAGCTACAAGCCCTATTGCGCCGACCACGACCGGCAGGCGCGGCCACGACCCGAGTGACTTGCGGAGGAATCGAACATGGATGGCGCGGCGGAGCTGATGGGCCGGAAAGTCGAAGATACCATTACCGGTTTTGCCGGGATCGTCGTCGGCTACGTCCGCTATATCTCGGGCTGCAACCAGGCGCTCGTGGCGCCAGGGGTCGATGACAAGGGGAACGCGCGTAAGGGTGAGTGGTTCGACGAGCAGCGGCTCCGCATCGTCGGTGACACGCGGATCGTCCTCGACAACGCGTCCGGCCCCGGCGGTGACCAACTGCCGCCGGTGCGCTGATGCCGGCGGATGGCCGCGCCGACGTGATCGCCGCCGTGTCGGCGGCGCTGGAGCGGCTCGGCTTCAGCCGCGTCCATGTCAGCCGCACCGGCAGCCATTATCCGCGTCGACCGGGCACGCCTTTCCGCATCCGCATCGCCAATCACGCGGCGCCGCTGCGAGGCAGTGCCACGCTCGATGTGCTGCACGACCGGATCATCACCGCCGCGGACCGGGCCGCCGACGCCGATGCCATCGCGCTTGCTTGCGCCGTGGCTTTCACCGCCGCATTGCGCGCACGCACCGGACTGGTCAAAGCGCAGGCGGTGTCCTGATGATGCTCGCCCGCACGGACCATGTGAGCCTCGGTCTCACCCCGCCGCTGCCGCGGCCCCGCCGTCGCTTCCGCACCTGCCTCGCCGATCCGCCCTGGCCGTACACATCGAATAGCGTCGCGCGTCCGGGCCGCAATGCGCGGCGCCATTACCGCACCATGCGTCTCGCCGAGATCGCCGCGCTGCCCATCGCCGACCTGATGGCCGACGACGCGGTGCTGTTCCTGTGGGTTCCCGGCCCGCTGCTGGTGCTCGGCGCGCATCTCAAGGTCATGCATGATTGGGGGTTCAAGCCGTCGGCCATGGGCCATGTCTGGATCAAGCTCAAGCCCGGCTGTTCCGCGCAGTTCATCAGCCCCGACGATCTGTTCGTCGGCTGCGGCCACACCACGCGCAAGAATGCCGAGTTCTGCCTGATCGGACGGCGCGGCCGATCGATCCGCCGCGACAAGAGCGTGCGCGAGGTGATCCTCGCACCGCGCCGCGAGCATAGCCGCAAGCCGGACGATATCCACGAGCGGATCGAGCGCTATGCGCCCGGCCCCTATCTCGAACTGTTCGCCCGCCAGTCGCGGCGCGGCTGGACGGTTTGGGGCGACCAAGCCACGAAATTCGACGCACCGGCGAGGGTGGCATGAACAGGCAGAGCAAGCGGCCCGCGTCGGCCGACCACACCGAGGGCGTGGAGGTCGGTCACGCGGTCCAGGTCTACTTCCATCGTCCTTGCGGCTTCGTGCATCTCGACATGCTCGACGAGACGAACGCGCTGATCGCGTGCAGCGTCATGTCGGGCCCGCAATGTGACTGGCTGATCGATGCCCTGACGCGTGAGCGCGCCAAACAGAAGGCGTTCGAAGAGGCGGCGGCCGTCGACCCGCGGCTGCACCGATGCGAGGGCCAGGCATGACCGCGACCGTCCATGAAATGCTGCGCCTGGCCGACGCCGACGTCCCGCCCGGCGATCCTTCCCCTGCCGCTTGAGGAGTGAGTCCGATGCTCCAGACGCCACAGTCATGTCTTGCGCCTGCCGCCGCAACAGCGGAGGTGCGCGCCGACAATGACCGCCGCGCTTGGGAGCGGGTGCGGGCCAGGCTGCGCGCCGAGATCGGCGAAGAGGCATTCTCAAGCTGGTTTGGCTTGGTGAAGTTCGAGGGCGTGATTGGGGAAACCGTACGGCTGTCGGTTCCCACGCGCTTCCTCAAGAGTTGGATTGCGTCACATTATTCCGATCGCGTTCTGGCTTGCTGGAAGGACGAAGAGCCGGCCGTGCGCCGCGTCGACCTG
>JANQIP010000025.1 GCA_028282095.1 Xanthobacteraceae bacterium
ATAGATGCGGGCGCGGGTGTTGGTAGGCGTCACTAGCCGGCGCAGGAGCGGGGCGACCTGCTCGGGATTGAGCGGAAACTCATAGCCGAAAAGCACTTGGTCGGACGGGTCATAGCTGTCGCCGGCCTGCAGCTCCAGCAGCCGTTGGGGATCGATGGTGATGGTGTCGATGTCGACGGTCGCCGACGAGGCGATGGCACCGGAGATGGTCTCGCTCTGCACCAGCAGGCTGTGCACGCGGGCATCGATCAGGCCGGCGCGAAACTGTGTCAGGTAGAGAATACCGAGCACCAAAGCGAGCAGCCCGGCGACATTGAGGAAGACGATGCGCCGGGTGAGGCTCGAGAAGCTCAGCGTGATGAAGACCTGCCAGAGCGGGAACAGCAAGGCGGTGAGCTTGTTGAGGCGCAGCGCCCTGACGGCAGGCATCGCAAAGGCGGCGGCTTTCTGCGCCGCATGACCGGCAGCTTGCGCTGTCCGTAGGGAGTAGGCGACGGCGCCCTGCCGCGAGGACTCGGCGGCGCCCAAGCTTCGTCGGACGCCGCGGACAAAGGCGCGGCGCGCCCGCGCCAACCGCCATCGACCAACATGCTCGTTTGTTGGCGTTTTCTCGTCCGTATTTCGGGCGGAGCCCCGAAGCCGGCGCCCAATGCGGCGCAGCCACAGCCGCGAGGCCAGCCAGCCTCGTCTCAGCCTGCGTCGGATAGGCGCGGGTGCACGCCTCCGCTCGGGGGAGGCCGTGTCTTGCCGCGGATGGCCGTCAGCCCTAAAGGCCTCGGCGGTTCGATCGAGCACGGTTGCTGCGTTCCGCCTGTTGATGCGCCTCGTTGAGGCCGCCGCAGATTACCGCAATCGAAGGCGCGCGTCGCCTCTCCGCCCCGACGGCGGACGATACCCCTTTATTCCTTGAAGCGGTAGCCGACGCCATACAGCGTTTCGATCATATCGAAATCATCGTCGGTCTGCTTGAACTTCTTGCGCAGGCGCTTGATGTGGCTGTCGATGGTTCGGTCGTCGACATAGACTTGGTCGTCATAGGCGGCGTCCATCAGGGCGTTCCTGCTCTTGACGACGCCCGGCCGCTGGGCCAGCGCCTGCAGGATGAGGAACTCGGTCACGGTGAGCGTGACCGGCTCGCCTTTCCAGGTGCAGGTATGGCGTTCCGGATCCATGCGCAGCAGCCCGCGCTCAAGGACCTTGGCCGAATCGATGTCCTTCGGCGCGCCCACGTCCTTGGGTGTTGCGCGACGCAGCACCGCTTTGACGCGCTCTACCAGCAGCCGCTGCGAAAACGGCTTACGGATGAAGTCGTCGGCGCCCATCTTCAGGCCGAACAGCTCGTCGATCTCCTCGTCCTTGGAGGTGAGGAAGATCACCGGAACGTCCGACTTCTGCCGCAGCCGGCGCAGGGTCTCCATCCCGTCCATGCGCGGCATCTTGATGTCGAGAATGGCAAGATCGGGCATGCTGGTCTTGAACCCGTCAAGCGCCGAGGCGCCGTCGGTATAAGTCATGATACGATAGCCCTCGGCCTCGAGCGCGATCGAAATCGAGGTCAGAATGTTGCGGTCGTCATCGACGAGGGCGATGGTCGGCATCGGGGCTTTTTCCCGTGACGGTCGATATCCTTAAGGCCTTGAAGCCTGCAAAGCTGGGCCGAAATGTGACCTAAGCCGCGGCAGACCGATCGCAACCCGAGCGTGAGTCTAGTGATTCACGCCCCGTTCCGCCACCCCAGTGATGGTGGAAGGCGCCGCGGACCGCAGCCGCGCAGTTTCGGGGCGCAGCGCTTCAGGGACGCTGCACGCCTCTTGCAGATGATGCCTTATCCATATTAACGACTCAATCCGCGCCGACACAGGCGCTCTTCGCAAGCCGGCCTTGCTGCATCCAGGGGAATTGAACGTGACGCGAACCCGCGTTGCCGCGCGAGCCGTCTTGGCACTCGCCACCATTGCCCTGGTCGAAAATCTCAGTATGGGCGCGGCTCTGGCCCAGGGCAAGCTCGAAGCCCGCTATGCCGCGACGCTCGCCGGTATTCCGATCGGGCAGGGCGCCTGGGTGATCGATATTTCCAACCGCCGGTTCACCGCAGCGGCAAGCGGCATGACGACCGGGCTTGTACGGCTCTTTGCAAGCGGCCACGGTTCGAGCGCTTCGCGCGGTAGCGTCAGGAAGGGCAAGCCCGTTCCGACGATCTACTCGTCCACCCTCGCCTCGGGCGATAGATCGGAGGACCTGCGCATCGTCATGCGCAATGGCACGGTGAGGCAGGTATCCATCAACCCTCCGAGCCCGCCGCGGGCCAATCGCATTCCGGTGCCGAAGTCGCACCGGCGCGGCGTCGTCGATCCGATGAGCGCCGGACTGGTTTGGGTCGGTGGGAGCGGCTCACCGATCTCCGCCCGGGCCTGCAACCGTACGATCCGAATCTTCGACGGTCGCATGCGGTTCGACCTCAAACTGTCCTTCGAGCGCTTCGAGATGGTGCAGACCGGTCGTGGCTATTCCGGGCCGGTCGTGGTTTGCAACGTTCGTTTCGTGCCGATCTCGGGCTATGTCCCCGACCGTAAGTCGATAAAATATCTGAAGAACCGGGCGCGCATCGCGGCATGGCTGGCGCCGGTGGCAGGAACGCGGGTGCTGGTGCTGTACCGCCTGTCGCTGACGACGCCATTCGGCCTTGGCGTGCTCCAGGCAACGCGCTTCGTCTCGACGCCGACCGGGGCGCGGGCGCGCGTCCGCACGCCGTAAACTCAGCGGTCGTAGTCCTCATTAACGGTTGGCAGGTGCGGAACTCGGCATTTTGCCCGGCAATGACTCCATTTGGAGTATCGCTGAGGCTAATCCACCATATTTAGAGGAGAACGAAGCTCAACTCGTGGCGAGTCAGCGATTCGGCCGCGATTCGTTCGAGACTCGTTCCGACTCCTTAATACCGGTGAGAGAACCGGCGCTGGTCTGTCGCAGACTGGGACGGATTTCAACCATAACGAGATTCATCCAGATGGATCAATCGCGCTTCTTTCTCTTATTAGAAAAGTCTGCCAACTTTTCGGGATCATGCTCGCAGCCTATCGCACCCTGCCGCTCCCCTCGGGCTGCCCGCCGGCCCGCGCGCCAGACAAATTTGATTAGATTGAACTGGGATCAGCTCCCCGTTGCGACGGCGCATGACCGCCTGCCCGGACAAAGGGCTCATTTGGTCCTTGTGATGCGGCGCCACGAGGCGTTGGATGCGCTGGCGATGCGGCACCAACGCTTGAGCTCGTCTCATTGTGTTGGTGCCGCATCACAAAGCATCGGATTAGCTAGTGTTCCGGGCTGGCGGTCCGGGATCGGACCGTCAGAGTTGGAACACTGGTGCGGCAGGGCTGCGAGGGTGAAACGGTTCCTTTTGGTCCGGAAAACAGCCCGGGGCGTTTTCCGGCGAAACAAGAACCGGTTCGCCGCATAAAAATGCGATAAACAAAGAAAAATCGGAGCGAATTCTGATTCCACCAGAACAGAATTCGCTCTACAGTGCCTCGCCTTTCCCGCAGAGACACGATGCCGATTTCGTTCTCGTCCCCCACCGAACACAATGCCCGCGCCCGCGGACATGGCGTCACTGCTGTTCTTGGGCCAACCAATACCGGCAAGACCCATCTCGCGATCGAGCGCATGCTCGGCCATTCCTCGGGGATCATCGGCTTGCCGCTGCGGCTTCTGGCGCGCGAGGTCTACAACAAGATCGTCGAGCGTGTGGGCAGCGAAGCGGTGGCGCTGGTCACGGGCGAGGAGAAGGTCAAACCGGCCAGTCCGCGCTACTGGGTCTCGACGGTCGAGGCGATGCCGCGCGATCTGGACGTCGCATTCGTCGCGATCGACGAAGTGCAGCTCGGCGCCGATCTCGAACGGGGTCATGTCTTCACCGACCGCATGCTCAATCGGCGCGGGCGCGAGGAAACGCTGGTGCTGGGCGCCGCGACCATGCGCCCGATGGTCGAGAAGCTGTTGCCCGGTGCGAACACGATCAGCCGGCCGCGCCTCTCCCAGCTGACCTTTGCGGGTGAAAAGAAGATCTCGCGCCAGCCGCGCCGCACCGCCATCGTCGCTTTCTCCGCCGAGGAAGTCTATGCGATCGCCGAACTGATCCGCCGCCAGCGCGGCGGTGCCGCCGTCGTGTTGGGCGCACTGTCGCCACGCACGCGCAATGCTCAGGTCGCGCTCTATCAGTCTGGCGATGTCGACTATCTGGTCGCCACCGATGCGATCGGCATGGGGCTCAATCTCGACGTCGATCACGTCGCCTTTGCCTCCGAGCGCAAGTTCGACGGCTACCAGTATCGCCGTCTGTCGCCGGCCGAATTTGCTCAGATCGCCGGCCGCGCCGGACGCGCGAGCCGCGACGGTACCTTCGGTACCACCGGACGCTGTCCGCCATTCGAGCCGGAACTGGTGCAGGCACTGGAGAGCCACGCCTTCGAGCAGGTCAAGCTGCTGCAATGGCGCAATACCGAGCTTGACTTTGGTTCGCTCGGCGCATTGGCCGCCTCGCTCGCCACAGTTCCCACCCAGCCCGAGCTGACCCGTGCGCCGATCGGCGAGGACATTCTCGTCCTTGAGCATGCGAGCCGCGACGACGAGGTGCGCGACCTTGCCAAAGGCTCCGCCGCGATCGAGCGGCTTTGGGAGGTTTGTCAGGTTCCCGATTATCGAAAAATCTCACCCTCGGCACACGCCGAATTGGTCGTGACCCTCTATGGTTTTCTGATGCGCGAGGGTAGGATACCGGTCGACTGGTTCGCCCGGCAGGTCGCCTTCGCGGACCAGACCGATGGTGACATCGACACGCTCTCGAACCGCATCGCACACATAAGGACCTGGACTTTCGCGGCGAACCGGCCGGACTGGCTTGGCGATCCCGAGCATTGGCAGGGCGTCACCCGTGGTGTCGAGGACAAGCTCTCCGACGCGTTGCACGAGCGGCTGGCCGAACGCTTCATCGACCGCCGCACCAGCGTGCTGATGCGGCGGATGCGAGAGAGCACCATGCTGGAATCGGAAATCACCAAGACGGGCGAAGTCGTCGTCGAGGGACATGTCATCGGCCGGCTCGACGGCTTCCGCTTCGCGCCCGACGCCACCGGTGGCGGCTCCGACAGCAAGGCCCTTTCGGCGGCGGCCCAACGGGCGCTGGCCGGGGAAATCGAGGCGCGCGCCACCCGTCTGTCGCATGCTCCGGATTCGCAGTTCGTGCTCGCCTCCAGCGGGTTGATCCGTTGGATGGGCGAGCCGGTCGCCAAACTGCTTGCGGGCGAGAACATATTGCGCCCGCGCGTGCGCATCCTCGCCGACGAGCATCTCACCGGCGCGGCCCATGAGCATGTGCAGACCAGGCTCGATCTATGGACCCGCACCCATGTCGAGCGGGTGCTTGCACCACTCTTCGTGCTCGCTGCAGCCGACGATATCACCGGCATTGGCCGCGGCATCGCCTTTCAGATCGTCGAGTCGCTCGGCGTGCTGGAGCGCCACCGGGTCGTCGAGGAGGTCAAGGCGCTCGATCAGGGCCAGCGCGCGACCCTGCGCAAGCACGGGGTGCGGTTCGGCGCCTATCACATCTATGTTCCGGGACTCCTCAAGCCCGCGCCGCGTGCGCTCGCGGCGGAGCTGTGGGTGCTCAAGCATGGCGATCCCGAAACCAGCGGGCTCGACGATCTGCAGCGCCTGGCGTCGAGTGGACGCACGTCGTTCGCGGTCGAAAAGGCGATCCCGCGCGCGCTTTACCGCACCATCGGCTACCGCGCCTGCGGCGAGCGGGCGGTACGGGTGGACATTCTGGAACGATTGGCCGACCTCATCCGGCCGGCCTTGATGTGGCGGCCGACATCGCCCGGCGATAAACCGCCCGGCGCCTTCGAAGGGACCGGCTTCACGGTAACCCAGGCGATGACGTCGCTCACCGGCTCGTCCGGGGAGGACTTCGCGTCCATCCTCCGGGCGCTTGGCTACCGGATGGAGAAGCGGCCCAAACCGGTCGAGGTCACAGCCCCCGCGGAAGAGCAAGCGCCGGCCGCAGCGCCGCCCGGCGCGGAGCAAAGCGAGCCGGACGGCGAAACGATCGCTTCTCCGTCCGAGGAACGGGCCGGGAGCGGCAGTGCGGCGGCTTTGGACGAGAGCGGCGCGGCAGAGGCGCCGGCGCCAGAGACGGCCGCACCAGAAACGGTCGTACCGGAGACGGCCGGGCCGGAGACGGTCGTACCAGAGACGGCTGCGCCAGAAACGGTCGCACCGGAGACGGCCGGGCCGGATACGGTCGAACCAGAGACGGCTGCACCAGAGACGGCTGTGCCAGAAGAGGCTGCACCAGAGACGCCCGAAGCGGCCGTCTCGGTCACGCCCGAGGGCGATACCGCCGTTGCCGAATCTGCTGCCGGCGAGAGCCCGCCGCATGCGATCGAAGCCATCTCGGTTGACTCCGACGATGACACGACGGTGCCGGGAGCGGCCCCCGAATCGACCGCCGATGCCGAGGCTAGGGCGGAGCCGGAGAGGGTCGAACCGTCGGATGTGCCGGAACCGAATGCCGATGCAGTTGCGGCCCCGGAATGTCATGCGCTTGCGGTTTCCTCGGAGCCCGTGCTCGCTTCCGATGTCTCGGCAGCAGGATCGCAAGCGCCTGCGGCCGAGGCGAAGCAGCCGGGGCCGGCACCATCCGATCAGGCTGCGGCGCCGGCCGATGAGCCGCAACTCGTCGAGGTCTGGCGCGTGGCCCGCTACGATGAGCGTCGTGGCGCGAGGCGTCAGCCTCGCGGGGCACGCCGGCCGGCGGCGCGGGCCGAATCGACGGCCGAGACCCCGGCGCGACCCTCCGAACCGCAGCCAGCGACCGCGCAGGCCAAGGCCGAGTCGCCTCACCGTCAGTCCCGTCCAAAGAAAGGTCAGGATCGGCCGGCCCGCAGCGATCAGCGCCACCGTCCCGGCCGTGCCGATCGGCAGGGACAGGAATCGGCTGGACGGAGCGACCAGTCGCGTCCGGCCTTTCGCGATCAGCACCGGGACCGCAAGGACAAGGCCCCCGATCCGAACTCGCCCTTTGCCAAGCTCGCCGCCCTGAAGGCGCAGCTTGAGGCCAACGCCAAGGAACGGCGCTAGAGCGTGACTGCTTCTCCTTGAGTCAATCACGCTCCTGTTCTCTTCGTTTTGCCGTATGTTCTTGTCCGAAAAGTCTGCCAGTTTTTCGGCATCATGTTTTCGAGCCGGGAAGTCGATTGTCTTACGAATCGCAGGGCATTGAACGGCAGCGAATCGATAAGTGGCTCTGGCATGCGCGCGTTGCCCGCACCCGCCCGGCCGCGGCGGCGCTTGCCGCTTCCGGGCATGTGCGCGTCAATGGCGAACGGATTTCCGCGCCAAGCCGCAGTGTCAAGCCGGGCGATGTCGTGACCATCGCCCTGAACGCGCGCGTCCGCGTGTTGAAGGTCCTGAGCTTTTCGTTGCGGCGCGGTCCTTCGGAACGCGCGCGCGCGCTCTATGAGGAACAATCGCTCGCTGCGACAGCCGCCCGGCGTCCGGCGCCGCAGCCATCAGCCGGTGAACCGGTAAGGTCCGGCCGTCCGACCAAGCGGGACCGACGCGCTATCGACCGTTTTACCGGTGGGACGGAGCGCTGATCGGCCGCGGCGGGGCGCGGCAACCGGCTCGCTTGCGCGCCAATAGGCCATCAGCTAGGCACTAAGTGAAGCGGGCCTTGAACCCGCCGGAGTACCACATGACTTATATCGTCACAGAAAACTGCATAAAATGCAAATACATGGACTGCGTCGAGGTCTGTCCGGTCGACTGCTTCTACGAGGGCGAGAACATGCTCGTCATCCATCCCGACGAGTGCATCGACTGCGGCGTATGTGAACCCGAATGCCCGGCCGAGGCGATCAAGCCCGACACCGAGCCTGGGCTTGAAAAATGGCTAGGACTCAATGCTGAATACGCAAAATCTTGGCCCAATGTCACTGTCAAGGGGGATCCGCCGCCGGACAGCAAGGATTGGGATGGTATTAAGGACAAGTTTCAGCATTTCTCTCCCAATCCGGGAGCGGGCGATTGAGATGCCGGGACTGACAGCTTCGTGAGGCCGCTGAAACCGGCAGATTCTCACGAAAAATTAATGTCATTAGACACGCTGACAACGCTTTTGCCATGTGCCGAGCCTTTAAGTTTTCGGCAGGATGTGATACATAAGGGCCACACATGAGAAACCCGCCCCGTCCGCGCGAGCTCCCTCCCGGGAGCATATTTTTTCGGGGCGTTCCTGAGCAACCGCTAGAGACGGAGGCGTGACTTTCCCACGGGGGAGCACGCGAAAAAAAGTGGCAGGCAAAACGCGTCAAAAATCGAAGCCTAAGAAGCCGGTAACCAAGACCGTCACCAAAACGCCTTCGGCCGGGCGCCGAAAAGCGTCAAAAGCAACGCGCGCGCATGCGCGGCGTGGCGCGGTCGTCGGAAAGGCGGCCACCCGGGTGGCGAAACCCGCCGCCGCGCGTCGAACGAAATCCCCGTCTCGTAGTGCAAAACCGGCGGCGCGTACCGTAAAGGCGCCGTCCAAGCCCGCCAAGGCGGCGGCCGTTCGTGTTCGGCCGGAGCAACCCAGCCAGAGACCGGAAAGTGAAGGAACCTCGCAAGGAATGGCCAACAAGAAGACAACCCAGCGGCAAGGGTTCAAGACCGGCGAGTTCATTGTCTATCCGGCGCACGGCGTGGGCCAGATCATGGCGATCGAGGAACAGGAGGTCGCCGGACACAAGCTTGAGCTGTTCGTCATCAATTTCGTCAAGGACAAGATGACGCTGCGCGTGCCGACCGCCAAGATCACTGTCGTTGGGATGCGCAAGCTCGCCGAGGCGCCGATCGTCAAGCGGGCGCTCGAGACCCTCAAGGGTCGGGCCCGGATCAAGCGAACCATGTGGTCGCGGCGGGCGCAGGAATACGAGGCGAAGATCAACTCCGGCAACATCGTTGCGATTGCCGAGGTCGTACGCGATCTGTTCCGGTCCGAGAGCCAGCCCGAGCAGTCCTATAGCGAGCGTCAGCTCTACGAAGCCGCGTTGGACCGCTTGGCTCGCGAAATCTCAGCCGTGCAGCGCATTACCGATACCGAGGCGGTCAAGGAGATTGAAGCCGCGCTTGCCAAAGGCCCGCGGCGCGGCGTGCGATCGTCCGACGAGGTCGAGGCAGAGGCCGCCTAAGTCGATCGGATCGAAGGACTTTTTGGTAACAAGGCGCCGGGTCGAGCCCGGCGCTTTGCTTTGATCGTGTGTCGCAGTGGCGTGGCTGGTCCTTTTCTTTCGATTTCGCCTGAAATGCCTTAGCCTTAAATTGACCGCCATTCGGTAGGAACGTCTCGACCCCTAGAGCGCGATGGCTTCAGGTTGAATCGGTCGCGCTCTCTTTCTCTTTGTTCTGTCGCATGATCTTGTCCGAAAAGTCTGCCAACTTTTCGGGATCATGCTCTAAAGGAAATTTGCGGGGCAAATAACCAATGCGGCTCGCTTTCGAGCAGGATCGTGATCCGGCGAGACGGGGACCCGTTCGCCATGGGCGATCCGATCAATTGAGAGCGATAGAAGCGGAGTTCTTAGCTGCCGACCACAAGCGTATGTCGGCAAAGCCGCGACCGGCCCGCCAAACACGATCCGACCAGCAAGGGAAAAAAGAGCCAAGACCGCTCGCTGCCGGGCGCGAGCGGATGACGGCGAATCGCGGACCGGCCAGCGACAGAAGGTCCGATCAAAAAACGGCCGACAGAGCGAAATCCGTTAGGGCGAAGAGGACGCGGGTTCCAGGACGAAACCACAGGCGCGTGGGAACGGGACTGGCGATCTTGGCTGTCGCCGCCGTGGTGAGCGTGGGTTGGGTTTGGACAGGGAATTCGGCCCATACGCCCGAGCTTTCGCCGTCTGGGACCATCGCCGCGCGGTTTCCCGCCGAATGGAACACGCAAAGGGCGAAATCGGCGACGGCGCTCGCCCTTGTTCGTGCTCACGAAAAAAGGGCGGCTGCGCAGACGCCCGCGCTTGAATGGTTGTCGCCCGTCCTGCAGTTCGACGACGCTCAGTGGAATTTGGCGGCCGTGGCCTCATTGGAAGCGCCGGTCACCGGGAGCATTGATCCGTTTGCCGCAACACGGCACGAGCCTGTGATGCTGCCGCGTCCGTCCGGTCGGACCGCCAAGATGTTCACCGACGCGCAGATTGCGAGCGTCAGGGCGCGGCTGAACCTGACATCCGAGCAGGAGAAGATCTGGCCTGCTGTCGAGGAAGGCTTGCGCGCGATCGCGTGGCGCCGCGAGCGGCTGGACGCGAAGACGGCGACGCTCGATCCGAAAAGCCTTGATCAGCTCAAGAGCGCTATGATTCCTTTCTTGAAGATATTGCGCACGGACCAGAAAGACGAATTGCGCATGATCGCCCATGTCATGGGCATCAAGAAACTGGCTGCCCAGTTCTGAGCAAGGCGCGAACTGCCACCACCTGTTGTTGTGAGCAACCGGCTGCTGCTCCAGAGCGCGATCCAGTCAGGGTGAATCGATCGCGCGCGCCTTGATCCCGAGACATCGAGGGCCCGTCTTCGCAAGTGCGTAATTCGTCCTTCCGTGATACTATTCTAATTTAGTTGTGGCTTTCGCTGCTTCCGCAATCGCCGCGAGGCGTGGCAACGGATCGGCGCAAGTCTGCCATTCCCTGAAGGAATGCGCCAACGACTTCAAAAACGCCGGGTAGGCCTTAATTTGATTGGATCGGAAAGGTCTACGGTTTTTAGGGGGGCATGCTCTAGCATCGCGAGCAGAAGGACGTAATCGCATGTTGAGGATATTAATGATTTCGGCTATCGCCCTGGCGGGATCGGGCGTTGTGGCCGCCGCCAACGAATTGGCAGCAGGCAAAAAGGTGTTCAGGAAATGCATTGCTTGCCATGCGGTTGGCGTGAAGGCCAGGAACAAGGTCGGCCCTGTCCTGAACGGGCTGGAGGGCCGGGCGGCGGGCACGATCCCGGGTTTCAACTATTCGAAGGCCAACAAGAATTCGGGGCTCACCTGGGACGAGCCGACTTTCTTGGAATACATCAAGAACCCAAGGAAGAAGATTCCCCGCACAAAAATGGTGTTCGCAGGCATTAAGAAAGAGAAAGATGCGCGCGCCTTGTGGAAATACATCATTCAGTTTGGGCCGGACGGCAAGAAGAAGTCCTAGAGCATGATCCCGAAAAGTTGCAGACTTTTCGGACAAGATCATGCGACGCGAGACAAAGACAGACGGCACACGGCCAAAAGACCCCACGCGGTGTTATCGCGTGGGGACCGGCTTTTCCTGGCGATAGTCATAGAAGCCCCGTTGCGTCTTGCGGCCGAGCCAGCCGGCCTCGACATATTTCACCAGCAACGGGCAGGGGCGGTATTTTGAGTCCGCCAACCCCTCGTACAGCATCTGCATCACCGAGAGGCAGGTATCGAGGCCGACGAAATCGGCGAGTTGGAGCGGCCCCATCGGATGGTGCGCCCCAAGCCGCATCGCCGTGTCGATCGCTTCGACCGTGCCGACCCCCTCATAAAGGGTGTAGATCGCCTCATTGATCATCGGCATCAGGATGCGGTTGACGATGAAGGCGGGAAAATCCTCGGAAACCGCAACCGTCTTGCCGAGATTGACGCAGAATTCGCGCGTCGTCTCGAAGGTCTCGTCATCGGTCGCGATGCCGCGGATCAGCTCCACCAACTCCATGACCGCGGGTGGGTTCATGAAGTGTATGCCGATGAAATGCTCGGGCCGATCGGTGGCGGCAGCAAGCCGGGTAATCGAGATCGACGAACTGTTCGAGCCGATAATCGCGTCCGAGCGCAGCATCGGACAAAGCTCGCTATAGACCTTGCGCTTGACCTCTTCCTTTTCAGTCGCCGCCTCGATGACAAGGTCGCAGGAGGCGAACACATCCATCGATTCCGCCGGAACAATGCGCTTGAGCGCGTTCTTGCGCTGCTCTTCCGTGATGCGCTGGCGCTTGACCTGCCGCGCCATGTTCCCGTTGATGGTCGCAAGCGCGGCTTTGAGGCGATCGGCGGACAGGTCGTTGATGACGACGCCGTAGCCGGCAAGCCCGCAGACATGGGCAATGCCGCTGCCCATGTGCCCGGCGCCGATGACGCCGACCCTCTTAATCTTGACCGCCATCAGTCCTGTCCGTGACGCTCGCCGCGCGCCCCACGCCCGGCGCTTGGGCGTGATTGATCCGACCTGAAGCAATCACGCTCTCTTTTTCCTTTGTTGGGTCGCATAACCTTCTCCGAAAAGTCTGCAACTTTTCGGGATCATACGCTTTGTTCGCATAATCTTGGTC
>JANQIP010000029.1 GCA_028282095.1 Xanthobacteraceae bacterium
GATAGCACCGATCTCGGCACGGAGTGGGCCGGGCAAGCTCGATGCTCTCAATCGTAATCTCATCAGTTCGCCGACGGATGAAGTCGCGTGTCGAGCGCAAACGATTCCTGGAACCGTACTTCATAGGCGCCGGCTGCAGCGTCCCCGACAAAGATCAGATTCCAGCTATGCGTCGATACCGCGCTGGGGATCAGAACGAATTTGTGACGTCCCAGCAGGGCATCTCCGAATGCTTGCTGCCCAGCGCCGGGGATTCCCGGGCTTATCCAGTTCGGGTTCGGGACAGATTCGGGGGCGACGACATGAACGCTCCCGGGTTCGGTTATGTTGACCGCCGTCAGCACATGCGGAACGGTATCCAGCGCCTTGAAGCCCTTATGAACGGCCAACTCAAGGATGGCGGTTGCCGGGTCGACAGAGCAGTATACCGCCCGGATACCGCGGCTGTTCCACCGGCCGCCCGCCCTGTAGGCGCCCTCGCCGCTGTCCCAGGCCGCGGCGTACTTGGCCGCATCGAGCCGCCACACCACAAGCTCGGCGTCCCCGAGCGCCGCCGGAAGCGGCGTCACGCGTAGACGCCGTATTCGAGGCGCGTCAGATGCTGCTCGACCAGTTCGACGCCAGCAGGTGTTGCCAACAGGTCGATCGGCCGACGCCGATCAAGCCCGATGGCCGGGCGCTCGAGCCATTGCTCGGCCTCGTCTTGCGATCCGAGCACGTCAGTTGCCTTGGCGAGAATCTCAGCGAATTTCCAGGTCCGTCCGCTCTGCTCCTGGCTGAGCGCCTTTGTCGGCTTGTCCTTGCGCCGCTGGAACGTGCGCACGCTCATGCCGACGGCCCTATCAAGCGAGGCGGACGCCCGCAGGACGACGAGGCTGTCGATGAGATGAATCAGCGCCTTTCCAGGCAGGCCGCGGAGGAGCACCTCGTGGGCATCGAGCGGACCTTTGAGCGAACGCCCGAGGATGCGCGCACCACCAAGCAATGCCGCCACCTTTTGCAGGTTCGGACTACTCTCTATCTTACCATGCCTGCTCAGACCCATGGCATTGCCCTTCTACGTCATCTGTCGTACTCAGTATGACAGGTGACAGATCGGCGTTCAAGGGGCCTTCGACAAAAGTCGTCGGCTGCTGGGTTGAGGAAAGGGCTGATCGATCCAAGACCAGGCCAACAGATCCGCCGGGAGAGTCGCCGCCTCGAGCTGGTCTCCAGAGTGTCCTAGGCAATTCGGACTTGGGACGGACGCGGACGTACGCGATCGCGTGCGCCAATGCGCTACGCCGCAACTCAACGCATTGCGCATCCGCAGTCTCCACTTCTTACTAACGCCGTCACGCCGTGGGTGTGGGGGCGCACGTGTCCGCAACAAGGATTCTCTGCGGCCAGGTTCTCGTCGTCTCGCTGGTCGCGTTGGCCGCGATCTGGGCGGCAACGCAGTGGACGGCTTGGTGGCTCGGTTATCAGCTGCAACTTGGCGAGCCGTGGGTGCAGGTCGCGGGCATGCCGCTCTATCCGCCGCCCGCCTTCTTTCTGTGGTGGTACCAGTTCGACGCTTAAGCTCCGAAGATCTTTGTCGAGGGTGCCGTGATCGCGTCGTTACCATTGCGCACTTGAAATGTGAGATGGATCCGACCATTTGGGATTTCGGATGTCGTCAACGTGGTACAGCAAGTATTGTTTCGATCTATCGTAGTTTTCCTCTTCACGTTTCTTCCGAGTTGCAGCCTGTCTTTTCCATTTCCGCTCCTCTTGTCTGAAAGAGTCGTTTTCCGGCGGTGGATTGAGAAATTTGGCAAGGTGTTCGGCAAGCTCGGAATTGCTCGCTACTCGTCTCTTAAGGGTTTCTCCATGCTGGTAGCTCGTTGTCGCTGGACCCGCTATTCCACTCGCGATTTTCTCGCAAACTTCACCAAGGATGGTTTGTCGAGTCTGCAGCGGAAGAGCACTGGGCTCTCCCCCTTCAAGAACAACCTCCGGGGCGACCCGTCTCAGGCGATCTCTTATTCTATCATCCAAAATAGCGAGCCACGGCAAGATCGGTCGCATCGTCGGGACGACTACATGCACGCCATATTGGTTTCGGAAGAGGAGCGTTTCAATTGTTCGCCGCGAAGCCGGACGTTCAAGAAGCTTGGCTAAGAGTCTGTCCGGAAACATTAGGTGGGATTGCAGAGTTTTCGCAGCATGAGGCGGATGGAGGCGAGGCGGAGGAAGGCCAGTGCCTTGCGATTGAGGTTTTCCCAATCCTTGGCGAGCCTGCGACAGCGATTGAGCCAGGCGATTGACCGTTCGACGATCCAGCGCTTGGGGAGCAATACAAACCCT
>JANQIP010000051.1 GCA_028282095.1 Xanthobacteraceae bacterium
AGTTGCAGACTTTTCGGACAAGATCACGCGACAAGACAAAGAGAAACAGGGCGCGGCACGAACACGATGAGACGCGCTCAAGCATTGGTGCCGCATCACGTGGGGAGGACGCTGACGATTCGCCAGCCGGGTAACCCGATGTCTCGCGCCAAGACCGTTGCCCGCGAGCCGAACGACGGCAAGGCTGCGCCGCGCGCATGGCAGCGCATGCTGTCGGGACGCAGGCTCGATTTGCTCGACCCCTCTCCGCTCGACATTGAGATCGAGGACATTGCGCATGGGCTGGCGCGGGTCGCGCGCTGGAACGGCCAGACGGTTGGGGCACATATCTTTTCAGTCGCCCAGCACACATTGCTCGTGGAAGAGCTCGCGCGCCGGCGTATCGGCGCGCCCGACCGCCGGCTCGGCCTTGCGCTGCTGCTGCACGACGCCCCGGAATATGTGATCGGCGACATGATCTCGCCGTTCAAGGCGGTGATCGGCGAAGCCTACAAAGCAGTGGAAAAACGATTGCTCGTCGCCATTCACCGGCGCTTCGGCCTGCCTGCCGAACTGCCCGCCGAGATCGTCAGGATCATCAAGACGGCGGACCGCGCCGCCGCCTTTCTCGAGGCGACCGAGCTTGCCGGGTTCTCGGCCGTCGAAGCGCGGCGTTTTTTCGGACCGCCTCCCGCCCTTTCGCATGAGATCGCCCAGGACTTTCTCAGCCCATGGCCGGCGGAGGCCGCCGAAAGTCGATATCTCGACCGGTTCGCTGCGCTCGAAATGGCGTAATGCTGTCACAAGCAGGCATTAGTGATGCCGCACCAACGCTTGGGCTCGTCTCATTGTGTTGGTGCCGCATCACAAATCACAAGATTAGCTAGTGTTCCGGGCTGACGGTCCGGGATCGGACCGTCAGAGTCGGAACATTAGAGCATGATCCCGAAAAGTTGCAGACTTTTCGGATAAGATTCTGCGCTGGCTCACCGGCCTGCGGAGTGTCACCTCTCCCCGCTTGCGGGGAGAGGTCGACGCGCGAAGCGCGGCGGGTGAGGGGGCGGCGGCGTTTCCAAGGCGCGTGAGGTCGTTTCAAGCACACCAGTCGCGCTGTGAGACCATCGTAAACTCCAAGAGGGCGGAACGCGGTAGTCTTGGGATCGCGCGATTGATCTTGGTAGGGTCTGCGCCGTCTATGTTTGCCCCTCACCCGGATTGCCGAAGCCGACGCTTCGACAATCCGACCTCTCCCCGCAAGCGGGGAGAGGTTGTGCGATTCGAGCGCATGATCCCGAAAAGTTGCAGACTTTTCGGAGAAGATCATGCGACAAAACAAAGAGAGATGGAGCGCTTGATTCAATTTGAACGAATCGCGCTCTGGTGGAAACAGATTGGAGAAAGATCGCTGCATGATTCATGTCTGCTCGCTCGCCCGCCTGCATGAAACGGTCGCTGCGACCGGTGCGAGCCATGTCGTCACCTTGATCAGCCGCGACATCGGGTTCGAGCGGCCGCGCGGGATCAAGCCGAACAGCCATCTGTGGCTGGAGATGCATGACATCTCGGCGCCGCTCGACGGCTATGTCCTGCCGCAGCGGCGTCATGTCGAGGAGCTGCTCGACTTCGTGCAGGGCTGGGACCGGGCGCAGCCGCTCGTCGTCCATTGTCACGCCGGCATCAGCCGGTCGAGCGCCGCGGCATTCGTCGCCGCCTGCGCGCTCCGCCCACAGCGGGACGAGCGCTCAATCGCGACAGCGATCCGCAAAGCCTCGCCGACGGCGCTGCCGAATAACCGCATCGTCTCGCTTGCCGATCAACTGCTTGGTCGCAATGGACGGATGATTTCGGCCGTCGCGGCGATGTCGCCTTACAAGCCGACCTATATGGACGCGTTGCCCTTCCGCGTCGACCTTGATTGAGGAAACGGACCGGTTCGTCTCCTGCGCAGGCTCAACTTGCTCTGCGGGCCAGACTAGAGCGCGATTGCTTCGCCTTGAACCGATCGCACGCTATTTCTCTTTGTTTTATCGCATGATCTCGTCCGAAAACTCCGCCAGTCTTACGGGATCATGCTCGGTGGCATCGACATGACTGCCGACTGGAGCGGGGTCGGCTTGGGCGTAGCGGCGATGGGCGTTGCCTTGATGGGAGTGGCCTTGACCACCGGCTTCTCGGGGCTCGCCCGTTTCTTGCGTGGATAGCGCCGGACGAAATCGCAATAGGCAAAGCCGAAGCCCGACAGCGAGCCACGGAAGCTGACGCGGCTCGTCTTCACCACATTGAAGCAAGGCTGAAACGCGGCGCCGCGCAACGCAGCGCAGATCGATGTCCGGGTGACGCGAATGGTCCCTCTCGGCATGGCGATGAAACGCGACCGGCCACCCCGTTTGCGGATGGTCCCTGAAACCGAGCCGTCGGAATAGATGCGGCCCAAGCCGCGCGTTCCGTCGAAGCATGTATAGGCGAACAGCTTGCCGGCCACGAAGCGGCGCGCTTCATGAGGCTGTAGCATTCTTGCGTCCGCCGCAGTGATGCCCACCATCAACAGCATGATCGGCAAGACGATCAAACGGGAAATGCGCATGGCGGACCTCGCACGCAACGACTGATGCAATACGGTGACGGGGGGCGTTAACCATGACCCGCGCCGATCATGCTCACAGTTCGTCGCTAAAGTCTGAACGCTTTCACCCGATCCTGACCACGAGACGACCCCGAACAGCGCCTTCCAGGATGCGCCGCCCAGCATCGATAACGTCGGCAAGACCGATTTCGTCGGTCATCTTGGCCAATTTGCGCCGATCGAGATCGGATTCCAAGCGCCTCCATGCTTTCCTTCGCAGGTGTTGCGGACACATCACAGAGTCGACGCCCAGAAGCCCGATTCCGCGCAGAATGAACGGGGCAACGCTGGTCGGAAGGTCCATGCCGCCCGCCAGTCCGCAGGCGGCGACCCCGCCGCCATAGCGGGTCATCGACAGGACATTGGCGAGCGTGGTCGAACCGACCGAGTCGATCCCCGCTCCCCAGCGTTCCTTGCCGAGCGGCCGCACCGGACCCGTCAGCTCCTGCCGCGCGATCACCTGCGCTGCGCCCAGCTCCTTGAGGTAGCCTTCTTCCTGCGGCCGCCCGGTCGAGGCGATCACTTCGTGGCCGAGCTTGGCGAGGATCGCGACCGCAACCGAGCCGACGCCGCCGGAGGCGCCGGTCACCACCACCGGCCCTTGGTCGGGGGTGATGCCATAGCTTTCGAGCGCCAGGACCGCCAGCATGGCGGTATAGCCGGCGGTGCCGATCGCCATCGCCTCGCGCGCCGTGATGGTTTCCGGCAACGGCACCAACCAGTCGCCCTTGCAGCGCATCTTCTCGCCATAGCCGCCGAGATGGGTCTCGCCGCAGCCCCACCCGTTCAGGATCACCTTGTCGCCGGCTTTCCATTCCGGGTGATTGGAGGTCTCGACCGTCCCGGCCGCGTCGATGCCGCCGATCATCGGAAACCGCCGCACAACCGGTGCCTTGCCGGTGACGGCGAGCCCGTCCTTGTAGTTGACCGCCGACCATTCGACCCGGAAGGTTACATCGCCCTCCATCAGGTCGTTTTCATCGAAGTCGGAGAGCGTCGTGCTTTGCCCGCCTTCGCCCTTGTTGATGACGATCGCCCTGAAACGCGCCACGCAAGCCCCCACTCTGCTCTCGGGGCCGGCGGCCCCTTTCGACACGCCAGTAAATCGCGCGTCGCACGGCGACACAAGGGTGTTGGCGATGAACCTGTCACATCAGGGGCGCGCGGGCGCGAGCCGTGCCACCGGTTTCTCGACGATCGGCAGATTGATCAAAGCGGACAGCACGCCGAACAGAATCGAGAGCCACCAGACAAGGTCGTAGGAGCCGGTGCGCTCGAACGCGAAGCCCCCGAGCCAAACGCCGAGGAAGCCGCCAACCTGGTGGCTGAAGAAAACGAGGCCGGTGAGCATCGCAAGCCATTTCGTGCCGAACATCACCATGACGATGCCGTTGGTCGGCGGTACGGTGGACAACCACATCAGGCCGATCACCGCGCCGAATACGAGCGCGCTTGCCGGCGTCACCGGGAAACTGATGAAGACGAGCACCGCCACCGCACGGATGATGTAGATCACCGAGAGGATGTAACGCTTCGGCAAGCGGCCGCCGAGCCAGCCGGAGCATAGCGAGCCAATGATGTTGAACAGGCCGATCGCCGCGATGGTCCATCCTCCGACCAGCGCGGACAGGCCCTGGTCGCTGAGATAGGCGGGCAGGTGCACGGTGATAAAGGCGACCTGGAAGCCGCAGGTGAAGAAACCGAGGACCAGATAGATGTAGGAGCGGTGTGCGCAGGCTTCGCCGAGTGCCTGCCGCACCGACTGCGGTTCGGCCGCACCTGCCGTCGGGGCGGTCGCACGCGGCGTTGCGAGCGCAAGCGAGAGCGGCAGCACGAGCAGGATGATCGCTGCGAAGAAGACGAGCGCATTCTGCCAACCGACTGAATCCTGCAGCAGCACCGACAGCGGCGAAAACAGGAACTGCCCGAAGGATCCGGCGGCGGTCGCGACACCGAAAGCGAGCGAACGCCACGACTCGGGAACGAGCTTGCCGAACGCGGAGATCACGAGGTTGAACGAGCAGCCGGACAGCCCGAAACCGATCAGCACTCCGGCCGTGAGATGAAGCATGCCCGGCGTGTGGGAATAGGCCATCAGCGCGAGGCCGAGGGCGTAGAGAATCGCGCCGCCGCACAGGACGCGCACGGTGCCGTACCGGTCGGCGACCGCGCCGGCGAGCGGCTGGCCGATTCCCCACAAGAGATTCTGAATCGCCAGAGCAAGGCCGAAGACGTCGCGGCCCCAACCATTTGCAAGCGACATCGGCGTAAGGAAGAACCCGAGCGTCGAGCGCGGCCCGAAGGAGAGCATCGCGATGAGGCAGCCGGCGATAACGATGATAAGGGGTGTACGCCAGCCGAGCCGCGACTGGATGATCTCCGTGGTGGCCATGTCCGACGAACCCTCCCGCTCCCCGCCGTTCGTTCGGCCGGGCATCGCTTAGCGCATGATCCCGAAAAGTTGCAGATTTTTGGGAGAAGATCATGCGAAAAAACAAAGAGAAAGAGCGCGCGATCGGTTCAACCTTAAACGGTCGTACTCGAAACCGTTCGTCCCCGCGAAAGCGGGGAACCAGACGCTTTCTGCTCGGCGGGATTCCCGCCGGCGCGGGAATGAACGGAGTCTAATGAACGCAATCTAGCGCATGATCCCGAAAAGTTGCAGATTTTTGGGAAAAGATCATGCGAAAAAACAAAGAGAAAGGGAACACGATCGGTTCAACCTCAAACGGTCGTACTCGAAACCGTTCGTCCCCGCGAAAGCGGGGAACCAGACGCTCTGCCCAGGCGGGATTTCCGCTTGCGCGGAAATGAACGGAATCTAATGAACGCAATCAAGCGCATGATCCCAAAAAGTTGCAGGTTTTTCGGAGAAGATCATGCGAAGAAACAAAGGTAGGGGGAGCGCGATCGGTTCAACCTCAAACGATCGTACTCGAAACCGTTCGTCCCCGCGAAAGCGGGGAACCAGATGCTCTGCCCAGGCGGGATTCCCGCTTGCGCGGGAATGAACGGAATCTAATGAAACGGAATCTAGCGCATGATCCCGAAAAGTTGCAGATTTTTGGGAGAAGATCATGCGAAAAAACAAAGAGAAAGAGCGCGCGATCGGTTCAACCTCAAACCATCGCGCGTTAGATTGTCTTCCAACGGATGCGTTTGGTGAGCTCCCGCGGTTCCGGTCCATCAACGCGAACCGGTGTGCAGCCGCGGTGCTCGCGCGATCAACGGATAGGCGGCCTCGACGACATAGGGACCGCCCCCGACCGAGGCGCGCGACGAATAAAGCACGAAGCGCGTCACCTGGAACGGGGCTGAGCGAAACGGCCCGCGCGCGCCGAGATAATCGGCAACCTGGCGGGCCGATGAATCGCGCAGCCGCGCCAGCGTGACATGGGGGGAGAATTTCCGGCCCTCCGGTTCGAGGCCGATCCGTTGCAACAGCCGTTCGTGCTCGGCCTGCAGCTCATGAAGTGGCGGGCTCGTGCCCGCCGCCGCGAAGACGGCGCGCGGCCTGCGCCCCCCGAACGAGGACAGGCCCTCCAGCCGCAACTCGAAGGGCGGGCGCGCGACATCGGCGAGCAGGCAGGCAATGTCGCGCGCAAGCCCATCATCGATATCGCCGATGAAGCGAAGCGTCAGGTGATAGTTCTCAGGATCGATCCAGCGGGCGCCCGGCAGCCCGCCCCGCAGCATTGACAGGGTCGCGCCCACCTCCTCCGGAATCTCGATGGCAGTGAAGAGTCGCGGCATCGGGACAGCTCTTGCAAAAAGGACGGGAGGTGGGGTTCGAAGGTACGCTAGTGATGGGGCACCAACGCTTGGGCTCGTCTCATTGTGTTGGTGCCGCATCAAAAAGCACCAGATTAGCTGGTGTTCCTTACCTGACGGTCCGGGGTCGGACCGTCAGAGAAGGAAACACTAGCGCTCAGGACCCGCGCAGCGATTTTGCCCGTGCGATCAGCTCCTCCATCTTCGGCAGAATACGCTCGACGATCAGATCGACGCCGGCTGGGTTCGGATGAATCCCGTCTTGCTGGTTTAAGGCCGGCTTGGTTGCCACTCCATCCAGGAAGAATGGATAAAACAACACATTATGGGACGCAGCAAGCTCCGGAAAGATGCCGTCGAAAGCTTGCGCATAGGCGGTTCCCAAATTGCGCGGCGCCAGCATGCCGCAAAGGAGGACGGGGATGCGTCGTTCCTTCAGCCGGCGCAGGATCTCGTCCAGAGCTTTGCGGGTGACCGCGGGATCGATGCCGCGCAGCGCGTCATTGGCACCGAGTTCGAGGATAACCGCGTCGGTCTCCTCCGGTACCGACCAATCGAGGCGAGCAAGCCCGTCGCTCGCCGTATCGCCCGAAACACCGGCATCAACGATCTTGACCGCATAGCCTTTAGCGGCGAGGGCCTGCTGCAGGCGGGCCGGGAACGCCTCGCTCGCGCGCAGCCCGAGACCGGCGACGAGCGAATCGCCGAGCGCAACAATGCGCAATGGCTGTCCGGCGGCATCCTGCGCGCTGTTTGCAGGCACGGTAAAGACGACGGCCAGCACCGCCATCGCCATAAGCGCGAGACGAGCCCATCCCTGGATCAGCCCGCAAGGCTTCCCATATGAGCTTGGCGCGCCGATAAGCGCCGGCATGGCCCCTCCGCCACGCTTGCCCGTTGAAAATAACCGCATGGACCAGACCTCAACCGTCATTCACAAGCTCGCGCCAGCCATCTCGCTGTCGGGGGTTAATCTTGCGCTCGGGCGCGACGCCGCCCGCGTGCACATCCTCAAAGATATTTCCCTTCATATAGGACAGGGCGAGGCAATTGGCCTGACCGGCCCGTCAGGGTCGGGCAAATCGACGCTTCTGATGGTTATCGCCGGCCTTGAGCGACCGGACACCGGCTCAGTGCTGGTTGCCGGCGAGCAGCTCGGCGCGCTCGACGAGGATCGGCTCGCCCGCTTCCGCGGGCGCAATGTCGGGATCGTGTTCCAGTCCTTTCATCTGATCCCGACCATGACGGCGATGGAGAATGTTGCCGTGCCGCTTGAGCTTGCCGGCGTGCCGGAGGCTTTCGCCATTGCGCGCGAGGAGTTGGCCGCCGTCGGGCTTGGCGACCGCCTCTCGCATTATCCTGCCCAGCTATCGGGCGGCGAGCAGCAGCGTGTCGCGCTTGCTCGGGCGCTCGCTCCCAATCCATCCATTCTGCTCGCCGACGAGCCGACCGGCAATCTCGACGAAGCGACCGGCCGGCAGATCATCGACCTGATGTTCGCCGGCCATGCCGAACGGCGCATGACGCTGGTGCTTGTCACCCATGACACCGCGCTCGCGGCGCGATGTGACCGCATTGTGCGCATGCGCTCGGGCGCGATCGATGCGCCGGCCGCGCGCGAGCGGGCGCGGTCATGAGCACGCCAGCGGGCGCCGGCGGCGTGGACGGTAACGGCATTACGCGCGCGCGCTTCTCGATGCTTGTGCGTCTCGGCCTGCGCGACCTGCGTGGCGGCCTGCGTGGGTTCACCGCCTTGATCGCCTGCCTTGCCCTCGGCGTGATGACGATCGCCGGTGTCGGCTCGGTGGCACGCAGCCTGAGCGAAGGTCTCGCACGCGACGGCCGCACGATCCTCGGGGGCGACCTGTCCTTCAGGCTGGCGCAACGCCAGGCGACCCCCGAGGAACGGGCGTTTCTCGCGCGCTTTGGCAAGCTATCGGAAGTCGCCGCACTGCGGGCGCTCGTGCGCACATCGGATGCCCGCGCGACGCTGGTCGAGCTCCGAGCAGTCGACGCGCACTATCCGCTCTATGGCACGGTCACAACCGATCCTCCCGGGACTCTTGAGAAACTGCTCGCGCCCAAAGGCGACGTTTTCGGAGCGGTCGCCGACCCGCTCCTGTTCTCGCGCCTCGACGTGCAGCCGGGCGCACGCGTCACCGTCGGAGATGCAACGATCGAGCTGCGTGCGCGCCTTGTGAGCGAGCCCGACAAACTCGCGACAGGGGTCGGATTCGGACCGCGATTCATGGTGACTGCCGATGCGCTCGCCGCGACCGGCCTCGTGCAGCCGGGAAGCCTCGTGCGCTTTCTCTACCGCCTGAAGCTTGAGGGCGCCGATGCCGGCCGCCGTGCCGACGCCGTCGTGGACGCGGCTGAGCGCGCATTTTCCAATGCCGGCTGGGAGATTCGGTCGACGACCAACGCTTCGCCCCAGCTCGAACGCAGCATCGGTCGTTTCACCCAGTATCTCACGCTGGTGGGGCTGACCGCGCTGCTCGTCGGCGGCGTCGGCGTTGCGAACTCGACCAAGCATTATCTCGACCGCAAGCTCGGCGTGATCGCCACGATGAAGTCGCTCGGCGCCACCGGAACGCAGGTGGTCGTGCTCTATTTCCTGCAGATCATGCTGCTCGCCCTGATCGGGGCCGGAATCGGGCTCGTTCTCGGGGCGCTGCTTCCGTTCGCCGTAGCGGGACTGTTCGGTGCGTTCATCCCCTTGCCGCTGGCGCCGTCGCTGCATGGGGGCGAACTCTTGCTCGCGCTCGTCTACGGCCTGCTCACCGCCGCGGCTTTCGCGCTGTGGCCGCTCGGACGCGCCCATGACGTGCCGGTCTCGGCGCTGTTTCGCGACGCGATTTCGCCCGAAGGATCGTGGCCGCGCCCGCGCTATGTGACGGCGACCGCGCTTGCCGGGTTTGCGCTTGCGGCGATCGCGATCGGCGCCTCCCATGACCGGGACATCGCGGCCGTGTTCGTGATCGCGGCGCTCGGCGTATTCATCCTGCTGCGGCTGGTGGCGCTGGCGGTGATGATGATCGCGCGTGCAGTGCCACGTCCGCGTTCGACGATTCTGCGGCTTGCGCTCGCCAACATCCATCGGCCGGCGGCCCTGACCTCGACCATCGTGCTGTCGCTCGGCCTCGGCATGGCGCTGCTGGTGACCGTGATCGAAATCGACACCAATCTGCGCCAGCAGTTCACCGCGTCGCTGCCCGAGAAGGCGCCGTCATTCTTCTTCCTCGACGTTCCGGCGCGCGAGGCGGCCCGCTTCGATGCCGTGATCGCTGCGCAGGCGCCCGGGGCCAAGCTCGAACGCCAGCCGATGCTGCGCGGACGCATCGTCAGCGTGAACGGCATTTCGGTGGAGGACCTCAAGGCGCGCCCCAACGCCGCCTGGGTGCTGCACGGCGATCGCGGCCTCACCTACAACGGCACGCTCCCGGCGGGATCGCGCGTCGTCGAAGGCCAGTGGTGGGGCGAGGACTACAAAGGACCGCCGCTCCTTTCGATGGACAACCGAATCGCCGAGGGATTGGGGCTCAAGCTCGGTGACGAGCTCACCGTGAACGTGCTCGGCCGCAACGTCGCCGCCCGTATCGCGAATACGCGCGCCGTCGACTGGCAGTCGCTCGGCTTGAACTTCGTGCTGTTGTTCTCGCCCGACGCCTTTCGTGGCGCCCCGCATACGCATGTCGCGACCGTGACCTTTCCGGGCGGCGGCACGGCGGACGAAGAGGCGGCGCTGCTCGTGGCCGTGGCGCAGGCCTTTCCGGCGGTAACACCGGTACCCGTCAAGGAGGCCATCGGTGCGGTCGGCGGCGGCGTCGCCAATCTCGCGCTCGCGGTGCAGGCGGCAAGCGCCATCACGCTTGTCTCGGCGGTATTCGTGCTCGGCGGCGCGCTCGCGGCCGGCCACCGCCATCGAGTCTATGACGCGGTCGTGCTGAAGACATTCGGTGCGACGCGCGGCCAGCTCATCGCCTGCTATCTGGTCGAATATCTCCTGATCGGCCTTGCCGCCGTGCTGTTCGGTGTGATCGCCGGCTCGATCGCCGGATGGCGTGTCGTCAGCGATCTGATGACGCTGCCCTTCGCGTGGCAGGCGACGCCGGCCTTGGTGGCGGCCGTTATCGCACTCGCCGTCACGCTCGCCTGCGGACTGGTCGGGACCTTCGCGGCGCTTGGGCGCAAGCCGGCAGCCGTGCTACGCAACCTTTAGAGCATTTCCACACGACATCTGCCGCCGAGCGAGACGGAGCCTGCACTAGTGATGCGGCACCAACGCTTGGGCTCGTCTCATTGTGTTGGTGCCGCATCACCAAGCAACGGTTTACCTAGTGTTCCGGGCTGACGGTCCGGGATCGGACCGTCAGAGTCGGAACACTTGAGCCTGCGTCCAATGTGCAAACCGCCTCCCGTCGAACATGCGATCGACAAACGACAAATGGTACGAGTTCCGTTTCCACTAAAACTGAATTCGCTCTAAGGCCCGCCGCTGCACGAGGGGTCGGCGCGGCGATCGACGCTTTGCGACAACTGGCCGCTGGCGGCGCGCGGGCGAATAGTCCAATTGCACAGTGATTTGCGACAATCAGTCGCCGAAATGGCCATCATGCACGCACATATAATTGGCCCATATCAACGAGACTTCGAACCATACGGCTACTTACCTCGCGCGGGCAGCAAAGACAGAAATCGGGTGTTCGACGATGTCGGACTTTGAGCGGAACATGGCGAGCACGCATTACGGCGGTCTTCGCCAGGTCGAGACCGCCGAGATCGATGCGGGCCTGCGCGCATACATGCTGCGCGTCTACAATTACATGGCGCTCGGCCTCGCCATTACCGGCGTTGCCGCTCTCGGCATCTATATGCTTTCGGTGACGGGCGACGCCGCAAGCGCGGCGCGGATCGTTCGTAACGGCGTCGAAGGACCAGCCGGCGTTGCCGGCGGCCTCTATCTTACGCCGATCGGATATACGGTCTTCGCAAGCCCGCTGCGATGGGCGATCATGTTCTCCCCGCTGTTGCTGGTGTTCGCCCTGAGCTTCGGCATCGAGCGTCTGTCGCCGGCCGCGGCGCATGTGCTGTTCTTGCTATACGCGGCGCTGATGGGACTGTCGCTCGGCGCGATCTTCATGGTGTTCACGCACAGCTCGATCGTGCGTGTGTTCTTCATCACGGCCGCCTCGTTCGGCGCGCTGTCACTGTGGGGCTATACCACCCGGCGGGACCTCTCCGGCTGGGGGGCGTTCCTGATGATGGGTCTGTTCGGCGTCATCATCGGCGCGCTCGTCAATATGTTCCTGCAGAGTTCCGCCTTGCAGTGGGTGGTGTCGATCGTCGGCGTGTTCGTGTTCGCCGGGCTCACCGCCTGGGACACGCAGCGGCTCAAGAGCGAATATCTGTACGGCGCCATGGACCGCGAAACGACTGAGCGCTCAGCGATTCTGGGCGCGCTCGCGCTCTATCTCAATTTCGTCGTTCTGTTCACCCTGCTGCTGCAGCTTCTCGGCCAGCGCGAGGAGTAAGGCGCCACCCGGTGCGGCGGCGCGCCGCCTATTGAGGGGCAGCAGCGGTCTCGGAAGCTTAAGATTTTGACAGAATTTTCATATTGGCGGCATTTCCGCCATCTTCACGGCGCCGGGCGTCATGACTACATCTTGACCGATCATCGGCAGCCGGTTCAAATCGTACCCGTGCGCCTTATGGCTCTCGGGCAATAGAAAGGATCTTGTCAATGTCGGACTTCGACAGGAATCCCGCAGTCCAACAGGGCTATGCGGTGGATCGCGCGGCCATCGATCAAGGCCTGCGCGCTCATATGATCGGCGTCTATAACTACATGGCGAGTGGGGTCGCGCTCACCGGTGCGCTCGCTTGGATCACGTTCCAGTTTTCGGTCGTGACCAACGAGGCCGGCGCCATTGTCGGGCTGACGTCGCTCGGCCAGACCTTGTTCCAGGGCCCAATAATGTGGGTGCTGGTCCTCGCCCCGCTTGGTCTCGTGTTCTTCCTGAGCTTCCGGATTCACAAGCTCCAGGCAAGCACGGCACGTCTTTTGTTCTTCGTCTATGCCGGCCTGCTGGGCGTCGCGCTTGCAAGCATCTTCATGGTGTATACCCATGCTTCGATTGCGCGGGTATTCTTCATCGCGGCCGCCTCGTTCGGTGCGTTGAGCCTTTACGGCTACACCACGAAACGCGACCTGTCCGGAATGGGCTCGTTCCTGTTCATGGGGCTGATTGGCATCATCCTCGCGATGATCGTCAATCTGTTCCTCCAGTCGAGCGCTCTCGAATGGACGATATCCGTCATCGGCGTGCTGATCTTCGCCGGGCTCACCGCCTATGACACCCAGCAGATCAAAGAGTACTACGACCCGATGGACGACGGCACGGTCGCCGGCCGCAAGATCATCATGGGGGCGCTGAGGCTCTATCTCGACTTCATCAACATGTTCCTGTTCCTGCTTCAGTTGTTCGGCGACCGCCGCTGAGTCTGTGCTGGCGGGCTTGACCCGGCACTGGTCTGACACTCTGGCAAGACGAGGGGACGTTCCGGCTGCGGGACGTCCCCTTTGATTTGCTTTGTCGGACAAGATCATGCGACATAACAAAGAGAAATGGAGCGCGGTTGATTTGACCTGACGTCATCGCTCTCTAGAAACAGGCGTGTCCTTCGCGATCGCATCGCCGATCACGGGGTGGAAGCGCGAACTGGATGGAGACGACCATTGTCTGAGTTCAAAGAAACAATGCCGGAGCCTGACCTCGACACCGTCACGGCGACGGCACGCCTGCCCAATATCGACATTGAGATCGTTCACCGCCGATCGCCGGACGGAGGCAGCGAGCAGATCTCGGTCAATGTTCAGGCCGTGCCGTCTTTCGAGGCGGTTGGCCGCTACCTCGAAGCTACCAACCCTTTTGCGTTCTGGATGGAGGCGACGCAGCTTGTCTGGATGTCCTGGATGCAAGCTGCGGGCACGATGATGATGCTGCCGCTGAGCCCCGGGCTGGCCTTGCCGAAACCCGGCGCGAGCGACAAGCAACAAGGCCGACGGCCGACTGCTCCAAGACCGGACTGACCGGACAAGCGTTCGACCACCCGCGCGCCAACTCCGATAACGGCCGGCGTGCGGCACTAACTTGCGGCGCTCTCGGGCACGACGCCCATTTCCTTGAGGACTTCATCGGCCGCCTTGAACGCCTCGTGCCCGGCGGGTATCCCGCAATAGACCGTCGCATGCAGCAGGGCTTCCTTGATCTCCTCGACGGTCACCCCGTTATTGAGTGCGCCGCGCACATGCAGCTTGATCTCGGCGGTCCGGTTCAACCCCGTCAACATCGCAAGATTGATCAGGCTGCGGGTCTTGCGGTCGAGCCCCGGCCGCTGCCAGACATATCCCCAGCACCACTCGGTCGCGATGTTCTGGAACGCCAGCGTAAGGTCATTGGCTGCGCTCAGCGATCGGTCCACATGGTCGGCCCCGAGCACGTCGCGTCGCACCGAAAGGCCGGCATTGAACAGGTCCGCCAGCGTTGAAGCCTTGTCCTCGCTCATTGCATGCTCCCGTTATGACGATTTGAGTGATGGCGCTCCCGGGGTCGAAGCGGGCGGGCGCCGCTCGACCTCTCCCGGCAGAACCAGCCTTCGCTTGCCCGGTGGATGAGCATCAAGCCCGGGGCCGGTCGGACAAGGGATCCCGCGTCGCCATTCGCGCGCCGACTTTTTCCGACGAGTTTTTTGACCCACGGCATTTGCAGGTCATGACATTGAAGCTCATGACATTACCCTTGATCGGTCGGTGGCCGACGTGACGGTGATCGGGGCAGCCAACGGGATAAGGGGCTTGCGGCGGGCGAAACGAATACGGTGCAAGGCTCGGCAACGGGCCCTGAGCCGCGACAGGTTTTTTCGTTTCGGATTCGACCAACCACTCATATCATCGCGGTGTGTTTTATCGTTGAGTGAAAGAGTCCACGAACTCGACTCCATTGAATAGGTTGACAGATTGTCTGATCAAGTCGACATCAAATGCATGAAGCCCGTCCCGGACCTCCAGGTGCCGCGAGAAGCGACGAGCCTACGGCTTCTGGTCGAAAGCAGGCTACGGGGAGCGATTGCCGCCGGCGTATTCAGGCCGGGTCAGCGGCTGGTCGAACGCGAGCTATGCGCATTGACCGGCGTCGGACGGACCTCGATCCGCGAGGCGTTGCGCCAGCTCGAGGCGGAAGGCTTGGTTACTACCTTTCCTCACCGCGGGCCGGTGGTCAGCACGATGAACACCGACGAGGCCGAGCAGCTCTATGCCGTGCGTGCTCTGCTCGAAGGCTTCGCCGGCCGCGAATGCGCGCGGCGGCGTGATAAGCGCATCATCGCGCGCCTTGCCGAGCAGGTCGGTCGCATGCACGCGATGGCCAATGACGCCGACCTGCACCGAATGCTCGCGGCAAAGAGCGAATTCTACGCGGCGCTGCTCGAGGGTTGCGATAACGCCTTCGTCCAGCGTTTTTTGAACATTCTGCTGACCCGCGTCACGGTGCTGCTGCGCGCCTCGATGAGCCAGCCTGACCGGATCAAGCTTACGCTTTCGGAGATGTCCGCCATCCTTGAGGCGGTCGAAGCCGGTGATGAAGAGGCCGCGGAGCGTGCCTGCGTCCGGCATGTGCAGAATGCGGCGGTCGCCGCACTCGCGGTGCTTGGCAAGGAACTGGCGGTTGCCCAAACGCAATCATGCGAGCGTTCGGCCGGGCTGCGCCGTGCCAAAGTGGCGAGGAAATCCTAAAAGTAGCACGAAAGAAAAGCTTCCCCGGTTTCCGGGCGGATTTGGATTGCCGCTGCGGCTTCGACGCCTCTAAATTGGTGATAAGGCACCGACGCTTGAGCGCGTTTCATCGTGCGGGTGCCGCACCATTAAGAGCGCGGTTGATTCAAGGAGAAGCGATCGCGATCCAGTATATGGGTTGGTGATCGGGATTCCGGCGGAGAAGTAAACACTGATTCGGTCGACAGGATACGGTTCGTGGCGGCGGAGCCTTGCGATCGTCCGGAAATGTCCCCGATCGGATGATGCGCGCGCGTGCATGATTTGGACAGGTGAATGCGAATGGAGCAGGTGACGATCAGGCGGCCTGGGCTTGCCGCGCGCTGCGCGGCCGAAATCGACGAGATCCGGGGCTGCTTCGCCCGGCTGCCCGAGATCAATGACGTCATCGCCGCCGCCGCCGAAACGATGATCGAGGCGCTGCGGTCCGGCGGCAAAGTGATGTTTTGCGGTAATGGCGGCTCGGCCGCCGACAGCCAGCATCTCGCGGCCGAGTTGCTGGGCCGCTATCTGCGCGACCGCAGGCCGCTCCCGGCGCTGGCGCTCACGGTCGATACGTCCGTGCTCACGGCGGTCAGCAATGATTTTGGCTATGCCGATGTCTTCGTGCGCCAGGTACGCGGGATCGGCCGCGCCGGCGACGTACTGGTCGGCCTGTCGACGAGCGGCCGCAGCGAGAATGTCGTCCGTGCTTTGCAGGCGGCGCGCGAGATGGAGATCCGCACCATCGGGATGACAGGCGAACAGGGCGCACAGGTCGCCGAGCATTGCGACATCTGCCTGAAAGTCCCGGCCGAGCGCACCAATCGCATCCAGGAAATGCACATCGCGGTGGGCCATATCCTGTGCGGCTTCATCGAGGAGGCCCTGTGCTGAGCGTGGGCGTGAGGCAGGCCGTGATCCTTCTCGGCACGCCGCCAGCACGCAGTGGCGAGGGGACGCAGGCGATGCCCACCCCCTTGCACGCGATCGGCGACCGGCCGTTCCTTGATATTCTGCTGGATGAGATTGCCCGATATGGCGTCCTCAAGGAGGTGCTGCTGCTCGCCGACGGCAGGAGCAAGGACGCCGTGGATCGCTATGGGTCCAAGGGGCACGATAGGCTGCGCATCGCCGTCGTCGCCGCGCCGGACGCGGCCGGGACCGGCGACCTCCTGCGCAACGCCGTCGATCATCTCGATCCGCGGTTTCTGCTGTTCGACGGCTGCGGTTTTTTCGACATCAACCTGCTCGACCTTGTTAAGACTGCGGGCGACAGCCTCGTCCACATGGCGCTGACCACCGCCATCGACACGGCCGGGGATCGGCGCGGACGCCTTACCCTTCGCGACGGCGCGGTGACCGGCTTCACCGATGCGGCCGCCGACTCCGGGGCGGCCGATGTCGGCCTTTATGTCGTCGACCGGCGCGCACTCGCGGGGCCTGCTGGCAACGGAGTCTCGTTCGCGCGCGACGGCCTGCCGGCGCTGGCCGTGCAAGGCGGCCTCTCCGGGCGCCTTTACAGGAATCGATTCATCGATCTCAGCGATCCTGCGGCATTGATCAAGGCTCAGGCCAAACTGCCGCGTCGCCTCGCGCGCCCCGCGGTTTTTTTCGATCGTGACGGCGTGCTGAACCGCGATACCGGCTATGTCTTTCGTCCCGACGATCTCGTGTGGATGCCGGGTGCGCGCGAAGCCGTGAAGGCGGTGAACGATGCGGGGTGGTTCGCCTTCGTCGTGAGCAATCAGTCCGGCATTGCGCGCGGCTACTACACCGAGGATGACGTGCTTTTGCTGCACGACTGGATGGCGAGCGAGCTTGCGGGCCATGGCGCCCATATCGACGCATTCGAATACTGCCCGGATCATCCCGAGGGGAAAGTCGAACCGTATCGGCGCGAAAACCACGACCGCAAGCCGGGACCCGGTATGTTGAAAAAGCTGATGGCGCGGTTCGGCGTCGATTCCTCGCGCAGCTTCCTTGTCGGCGACCGCGAAAGCGACCTTGCCGCCGCGGCCGCTGCGGGCATCGCCGGCCATCTCTACAAAGGCGGGGATCTTGCCCGGTTCGTTGAGGACCGGCTTGGTGCCGAGGAGGCACTCACCGCCTACAAGTAGGCGCTATTTCAATCTTGCGAATTGCTCATACGCTTTCCGCGTGATTGCTTCGGGCTCACTTCAGTCACGTCCCCCTGAAAGGGGGAGGAGGTCGGTGAGCTTGCGCAGCCTGCGTAAACTTGGCTGCGTGCTCGCCGGGATGGGGAGTTGATCCGTTCGTCCCCGCGCAAGCGGGGACCCAGGATGCTCCCCAAAAATAATGGTTTCCCGCTTTCGCGGGAATGAACGGAGTTCGCAGGCCGATGGAGTAGCGCCCTCCCAACCGTCCCCTGCAAGCTGGGGAGGTAGAGATTATCAAACATGGATGGCGCGTTTTTCGACTGCGAGCGCGGCTTCCTTCACCGCTTCCGAGAGCGTCGGATGGGCGTGGCAGGTGCGGGCGATGTCTTCCGACGAGGCGCCGAACTCCATGGCGACCGCGGCTTCGGCGATCATGTTGCCGGCATCCGGCCCGAGAATGTGCACGCCGAGCACGCGGTCGGTCGCAGCGTCCGCGAGAATCTTCACAAAGCCCTCGGTCTGCCGGTTCACCTTGGCGCGGCCATTGGCGCTGAACGGGAACTTTCCGACCTTGTAGGCGATGCCTTCCGCCTTCAGCTCGTCTTCGCTACGGCCTACCGAAGCAAGCTCCGGATAGGTGTAGATCACATTCGGGATCACGTCATAGTTCACATGGCCGGCGCGGCCGGCGAGGATTTCCGCAACCGCAACGCCCTCGTCCTCGGCCTTGTGCGCGAGCATCGGCCCCGCGATCACATCGCCGATGGCGTAGATGCCGGGCACGCTGGTGGCGAAATGCGCGTCGGTCAAGATGCGGCCCCGCTCATCGCGCGCAACGCCCACCGCTTCGAGCCCCAAACCTTCGGTGTGGGGCACGCGGCCGATCGCGATCAGCGCGACATCGGCCTCGATGATCTCGGCGGCGCCGCCGGCGACCGGCTCGATGCTCACCTTAAGGCGAGATTCGCTGGCATCGATCGCTGTCACCTTCGATCCGAGCTTGAAGCGCATGCCCTGCCTTTGGAGAATGCGCTGGAACTGGTTCGCGACTTCAAGGTCGACGCCCGGCATGATGCGGTCGAGGAACTCGACCACGATCACCTGTGCGCCGAGCCGCCGCCACACCGAGCCGAGTTCGAGCCCGATCACGCCGGCCCCGACGACGAGCAGGCGTTCCGGCACTTGCGGCAACGCCAGCGCGCCGGTCGAGGAGACGATGCGGGACTCGTCGATCGCAACGTCCTTGAGCTTTGCGACATCCGAGCCGGTCGCGATCACGATGTTCCTTGCTTCGACGGTCTGCGTTGCGCCGTCTGCGCCTTTGACCTCGACCCGGCCCGGCGCAAGGATGCGGCCGACCCCGCGGAACGCCTCGATCTTGTTCTTCTTCAGGAGGAAGGCGACGCCCTTCACATTGCCTTCAACGCCTTCGTCCTTGAACCGCATCATGGCGGCAAGGTCGAGCGCAGGGGCGCCGATCCCGATGCCCATCGCGGCGAATTTTCCCCCGGCCTCCTCGAAAAGCTCGGAGGCATGCAGCAGCGCTTTCGACGGGATGCACCCGACATTGAGGCAGGTTCCGCCGAAACTTGCGTCCTTCTCCACGATCGCGGTCTTCAGGCCGAGCTGCGCTGCGCGAATGGCGCAGACATAGCCGCCGGGACCGGAGCCGATGACGATCAGATCGAAGTTCTCAGCCATGGTAGTCCAGTATCATCTCCGAATGGTCGCTTCGGGTTCGCCGTTGCTTGCCCCTTCCCTTGAAGCAGGACTTCAGGGAAGTGTTCATCCGCTCGTTCCCGCGCAAGCCGGGACCAGGGTTCTGTTGCCAAGACCGGATTCCTGCTTTCGCGGGAACGAACAGAAAACACGCATTCACGCACCGACCAAGAGCGATATTCGTTTCGGTTCAAACCTTCGGTCCGGATGACGTCGCCGCCGGCGGCCGAATGCAGCTTCACGTGTTCCCGGCAAGGCGCGCAGCATAGGCCGCGCAGCCGAACAGGCCAGGCTCGTCTTGCGTCACGAGGAATGTCGGCGTCGCCTCCAGCAAATGGCGGTGCGGCGGATGGGCGACGAAAGCCTCGCGAAAGATTGCGCCGTCGATGCTGTGGGCGAGTTTCGCCGCAACCCCACCGGCGATGAAGAGGCCGCCAAACGCCTTGAAGCTGAGCGCAATGTCGCCGGCGAACCGACCGAGCAGCCGTGCGAACAGCGCGACGGTCGCCTGTGCGTCCGCTTCGCCTGCCGCCGCCGCTGCCTCGATGGCGTGGGCGGGCATGGCTGGACGGTCCGGATGCAGCGCGCGGTGCAGCCGCTCCAGTCCCGGTCCCGAGATCACGGCCTCCCCCGACAGCAGCTCGACGTCCTCCGCCATCCGGGCAAAGACCGGCCATTCGTCGCGCGCCGCCGGGCCGAACGACACGTGTCCGGCCTCGGTTGAAAGCGCAATCCACGAATCCTGGTGCGGAATGAGCGCGGCGACGCCAAGGCCGGTGCCGGGGCCGATCACCGCCATGACGTCGCGGTCCGACGGCAGCTCCGGGCCGAGCACGCGCAACTGATCAGGTCCGAGCGACGGCAGGGCCCAGGCGAGCGCCTCGAAGTCGTTGAGCGCATGCGCAAAGCGAAAGCCGAACTGGTTTTCGATCGCATCGAGATCGATCTCCCAGTCGCGGTTCGTCAGGGCGATGCGGCGACCCGTCCCCGGCCCGGCGACGGCGAACACGGCCGCGGCCGGCCGGCCGGCCAGACGGTCGAAACGTTCGAGATAGCTGCCGATCGCCGTCTCCAGGCTTTGCACGGAATCGTTTGCGAAGGCGTGCACGTGTTGTGGGCGGCCGCCGCTGTCGACGATCGCAAGCCGCGTGTTGCTTCCGCCAATATCGGCGATCAGCATATTGGTCATTCGATCGATCCCACGTGCTCTTTCGCAAATTCGCGCCGGACCTGCTCGGTATGCTCGCCGAGCGCCGGCACCGGCCCATAAGGTGCTTCGTGCCACCGCGGCGATGCGGGATAGGAGAGAGGACCCGAGGGCGAGCCGACCGTAATCCGCCGCAAATGCGGGTGCCGGGCGAACCGCGCAAGATCACTCACCCGCGCGAACGCAATCTGCGCAGCGGCAAGCTGATCGAGCAACGGCTCGGCATCGCGTGCGCCAAAGGCGCCCGCAACCCGCGCGTCGGTTTCATCACGCCGCTTCACCCGCTCGACATTGGTCGCGAACAAAGGGTCAGCGGCAAGCGCGGCGTCGCCCAATACTTGCTCGGCAAGGATGCGCCATTCGCGATCGCTCTGGATGGAGATCAGTATATCGATGCCATCCTTGCTCTTGAACACGCCATAGGGCGAGATGCTCGGATGTGCAAGCCCGATCCGCTGGGGCGTCCGCCCGCCCTCGTGCTGGATGAGCGGCACTGTCATCCATTCGGCGACGGCGTCGAACAGCGATATCGGCAGGTCGGCCCCTTGCCCGCTCTGCGAGCGGGCGATCAGTGCTTCGAGGATCGCCTCATAGGCGGCAAGCCCCGCGGCAATGTCGACGACCGATACGCCGACGCGCGCCGGCGCGTCCGGACCGCCGGTGAGCGAGGACAGGCCGGATTCGGCTTGGATCAACAGGTCGTAGGCCTTGCGCTGGGCATAGGGCCCGCTGTCACCATAGCCGGTGATCGAACACGTGATGAGGCGTGGATGCTCGCGGCGCAGCCGCTCGCGCGAGAAACCGAGCTTTTCGAGCGACCCCGGCTTGAGGTTCTGCACGAACACGTCGGCCCTGGCGAGCATCGTCGCGAGCAGTGCCTTGTCGCGCGCCGCGGTAAGATCGAGCACGACGGATTCCTTGCCGCGATTGAGCCAGACGAAATAGGCGCTCTCGCCATGGGCAAGATCGTCGTAGTGGCGGGCGAAATCGCCCTCCGGCCGCTCGATCTTAATGACGCGCGCGCCGGCATCGGCGAGCCGGCAACTGCATAGCGGCGCCGCCACAGCCTGTTCAAGCGATACGACGAGTAGGCCGGACAGCGGGAGCGTCATGACGGAGCGAAAATAGAGCGAATTGCGATCCGGTGGAACCGGAAATCGCTCCGTGTCTTTTGTTGCCCGCATTTTCTACGGCGAACCGGTTCCCACTTCGCCGGAAAATGCGCTGGAGCGAAAATAGAGTGAATTGCGATCCGGTGGAATCGGAAATCGCTCCGTTTGTGGATTTCGGTCGCATGCTCGCAACGAGCGCACTCTTGCTAATGTTCCTTACCTGACGGTCCGACCCCGGACCGTCAGCCCGGAACATTAGCTAATCCCATGCTTTGTGATGCGGCACCAACACAATGAGACGAGCCCAAGCGTTGGTGCCGCATCACTAACACCGAGCGCCAGAAAAATCATCCCCACACGATGCGAGAGAGATCGACAATCATCGAGAGCTTCGCCCATTGCTCGTCCTCGGTGAGCAGGTTGCCCTCCTCGGTCGAGGCGAAGCCGCATTGCGGGCCCAGCGCGAGCTGATCGAGGGCGACGTATTGGGTCGCCTCCTCGATGCGCCGCTTGATGGCGTCACGCGCTTCGAGCGTGCCACTCTTCGAGGTCACGAGGCCGAGCACGACGATCCTCTTGCCCCTGGGCAGGAAGCGCAGCGGGTCGAAACCGCCGGCGCGCTCGGAATCGTATTCGAGAAAGAAGCCATCATAATTGACGCCGCCGAGCAGCCGTTCGGCGACGGGCTCATAGCCGCCTTCCGACACCCATTGAGAGCGGAAATTGCCACGGCACACATGGGTGGTGATCACCATATCCGACGGTCGCTCGGCGATAGCGTAGTTGATCACCTCGGCATAGATGCGCGGCAGCTTTTCCACTTCCTCGCCGCGCCCGCGTGCGAGCTGCAGCTGCTCCTTCGAGCACAGATAGGCCCACACCGTGTCGTCGAACTGCAGATAGCGGCAACCGGCATCGTAGAAGGCACGCACCGCCTTGCGATAGGCACGGCCGAGATCGCCGAAAAAATTGTCGAGCTGCGGATAGGCCTTGCTGTTGATCTGTCTGCGCCCGACGCGGAAATGCAGCACGGCGGGCGAAGGGATCGTCATTTTTGGCGTCGCTTTGGTATTGGCCTTGAGGAACTTGAAATGCTCGATCATCGGATGGCCGGAGAAACCCACCCGTGCGGTCACCCGCAAGCTCTCGGCGCGGGTCTGCACCCCGCTGAACTGGATCCCCTCGTCCGGATGATAGCTCTCGACCCCGTCGAGCTGCTTGAGAAAATCGAAGTGCCACCACGAACGCCTGAACTCGCCGTCGGTCACCGCCGGCAAGCCGATCTCCTCCTGCTTGGCGATGATCTTGACGATCTCCTCGTCTTCGATCCGGCGCAGCTCTTCATCGGAGATCGCGCCACTCTGATGGCGGGTGCGTGCTTCCTTGAGCGCTGCGGGGCGCAGCAGACTGCCGACATGGTCGGCGCGAAATGGCGGTCTTGATCGTAGCATCGTCCCCCTCTCTCATCGGGAAATCATCACAGCCTCCTTCAACGCGTTGACTCTACTGGGCCGGCGCGCCGTGGTCCGCCTTCGCTCACGCCGATGTACTTTTCCATTGCCTCGCGGTCCGCCATGAGTGCGGCGCTGTCGCCGGCATAGACGACCATGCCCCGCTCCAAAATGACCGCACGATCGGTCACGCCGAGAATCTTCTGCGCGTTCTGCTCGACCAGAATAGCCGACAGGCCCTCCTCGCGGGTGATGCGGGTGAGCGCACCCATCAGTTCCTCGACAATGATCGGAGCGAGGCCTTCGAGCGGCTCGTCGAGCAGGATGAGCCGGGGATTGAGCACGAGGGCGCGGCCGACCGCGAGCATCTGCTGCTCGCCGCCGGAGAGCTGGTTGCCCATATTGCGCTTGCGCTCGCCGAGCCGCGGGAACAGCTCATAGACCTTGGCCGGCGTCCACGCGCCCGGGCGCGCCACTGCGGTCAGATTCTCGTGCAGCGTCAGCGACTTGAAGATGTTGCGCTCCTGCGGCACCCAGCCGATGCCGGCCTGCGCCCGCTGGTCGGGCCGCAGCCGGGTGATGTCGCGGCCGGCAAGGCGAATGACGCCGCTGCGATAGCGCGTCACGCCGACGATCGAGTTGACGAGCGTCGTCTTGCCCATGCCGTTGCGACCCAGCAGCGCGAGCGAGAGCCCCTCCTTGAGCGACAGGGTAACGTCCGACACGACGATCGCCTCGCCATAACCAGCGCTCAGCCGCTCCACTTCGAGCAGGTCACGCATCGAATGTCTCGCCGAGATAGACGGCGCGCACCCGCGGATCGCGCGCGACTTCCGCGGGCGGGCCTTCGACCAGCATCTCTCCGTTGACCAGCACCGAGATGCGGTCGGCAAAGGAGAACACGATATCCATATCGTGCTCGATCAGCAGCACGGTGACGTCGTCCGGCAGCGCCGCAATGGTGGCGAGGATCTCCTGGCGTTCGAGGTCGGGCACGCCTGCTGCGGGCTCGTCGAGCAGCAACAGACGCGGGCGGCAGGCGAAGGCGAGCGCGATCTCCAGCAGCCGCTGCTTGCCATAGGGAAGGATCGCCGTCTCTTCCCGCATCACGTCGACAAGGCTGAATCGCTCGAGAAGATCGCCGATCTCATCGATCACTGACGAACGCGTGCCGAACCTGCGCCACCAATCCCCGCCCGTGCCGAGCCGCTCGGAGACGGCGAGGCCGAGCGATTCAAGCGGCGTCAGCTCGCCGAACAACTGGTTGATCTGAAAGGTGCGCACCATGCCGAGCCGCACGCGCTCATAGGGCTGGACATGGCTGATGTCTTTACCGTCGAGCAGGATCTCGCCGCTCGTCGGGCGCAGAACGCCGGTCAGGAGGTTGATGATCGTGGTCTTGCCCGCGCCGTTGGGACCGATCAGGGCGTGCCGCGCTCCCTTTTCGAGGCGCAGCGACACCTGGCTGGCGGCGACGACTCCGCCAAAGTGCTTTTCGAGGGCGCGCGTCTCCAGCACCGGGGTCATCGCTCGCCTCCCTCGCGCGAGGAGGCGCCAAGCGCGCGCGGCCGCGCCGGTCGCCAGTTGCCGAGCCGGTCGGCCAGACGGCGGATCGGGCGGGTCCAGCCGGTGATCCGTTCGCGGCCGACCAGGACGATAAGGACGAGGATGAGGCCGATCCAGAACTGCCAATATTGGGGGGTGATGTCGGCCATCCAATCATGGGCGAAGCGGAAGATCACTGCGCCGATCAGGCCGCCATAGAGATAGCCGGCGCCGCCAATGATCAGCACCAGCAGCACGTCGGCGGAGCGCTCGAAGGCAAGCCCTTCGAGCGAGGCGAAGGCCGTGGTCTGGGTGAGAAGGGCACCGGCGACGCCGGCATAACCGGCAGCGATGGTGTAGATCGCGACCAGCCGCCGGTTGACGGGAATGCCGACCGCGGCGGCGCGCAGCGAATTGTCCTTGATGGCGAGCAGCGACAGGCCGAAAGGCGAGCGTACGATCCGCCGGGCGATGACGAACAGAACGAACAGCACGATCAGGCTATAGACATAGGCGGTGTGGCCGTAGAGGTCGAAATCGAACCGGCCGAGCACCGGGCCGATCTCGATGCCCTGCATTCCGTCGGCGCCCCCGGTGAGGTCGGAGAAACGGTTGGCGAGCTCGCGCAGCAGCAAGGCAACGCCAAGCGTCACCATGAGCCGGGTGAGGTCGGTGCCGCGCAGCACCAGGAAGCTCGTGAAGAATCCAAGCACCGCAGAGGCAAGCCCGGCCACGATCAGCGCCAGCACCGGTTCGACGATCAGGCCGTGCTTGGCGAGCAGCCCTGCGGCATAGGCGCCGAAACCGAAAAATGCGGCATGGCCGAGCGAGATGATGCCGGCAAAGCCGAGAATGAGGTCGAGCGAGAGCGCAAACAGCGCCCAGATCACGATCTCGGTGAGGATCAGATGGCGATCGGGGAGGACGAAAATGGTGGCGAATGCGACCAGCCAGAAAGCGATCTCCGGCACCGTCCACCGCGCCCGCGCGGTGAGCAGCCCGGCGATTTCGGTTGAATGGGAGCGGGTCGCCTTCAGCACGACGCTTGCTCCATCACCGAGGGCGGCTCGGCGCGAACAGACCCTGCGGACGCAGGATCAGCACGACGATCATGACGGTGTAGATGACGAAGGCCCCGAGTTTCGGCATGTAGTACTTGCCGGCGACATCGGCGATGCCAAGCAGGATCGAGGCCATGAAGGGGGCGGTGATGCTCGAAGTGCCGCCTATGGTGACCACGATCAGGAAGTAGATCATGTATTTGAGCGGAAAGGTCGGATCGAGCCCGAGAATTTCCGCGCCAAGCGCGCCGCCCAGCCCGGCTAACCCCGAACCGATCGCAAACGTGCCGGCAAACACCGCACCGACATTGATGCCAAGCCCGCGGGCCACGCGCTGATCGTCGACCGCGGCGCGCAACTGGCTGCCCAATCGCGATCGCATCAGCGCGAGCTGAAGCAGCAGCGTGATCACGCCGCAGATCGCGATGATCATCAGCCGGTATTTGCTCATCCCGATTCCGGCGACCTGGATCTGCCCCTGAAGCGAAGCGGGAATCGTGATGAACTGCTGGGTTGAGCCCACGGTATAGTTGACCGCGGCGACCGCCATGAACACGAGGCCGATCGTGAACAGCACCTGATCGAGCGGGCTCTTGTTGTAGACATGAACGTAGAGCGTGCGCTCGAGCAGCGCTCCGATCGCGGCCGCGGAGAAAAACGCGGCGACGAGACCGAGCGCGAACGGCATCCCCATGTGGTTGACGAGATAAAGGGCGATGTAACCGCCCGCCATGGCGAAGGCGCCATGGGCGAGATTGATGAAGTTCATCAATCCCAGCGTCACCGAGAGGCCGCAGGCAAGCACGAACAGGAGCATGCCATAGGCGATGCCGTCGAACAGAATCGTAAGCATGATCGACGCCTATGTCCTGAACACCGCGTAGTGCGGCTCTCCGCCGCGACACCTTGCCCGCTCGATCATTGGACTGTCTTCGCTGCTTTGCCGGGGTCCTTCACCGCTTCGAAGGTCGAGAACTCGACATTGTCGAACTCGCCACCCTTCTTCTCGACGCGCCGGACATAGATATTGTGCACGACGTCGCCGGTTTCCGGATCGATCGACCGGGCGGCGTGCGGCCGGACACCCACGCGCCGCTCCGATTGCGCGATCACTTTGCTTTCTTCGCCTCCTTGGCCGGGTCCTTGACCGCTTCGAAGGTCTCGAACTCGACATTGTAGAGCTCGCCGTCCTTCTTCTCGACGCGCCGGATATAGATGTTCTGAATGATGTCGCGCGTCTCCGGGTCGATCGAGATCGGACCGCGCGGGCTCTCCCACGCCATGCCCTTCATCGCGGCAAGGAGCTTCTGGCTGTCCGTGTCGCCGCCGGTCTTCTTGAGCGCCTCATAGATGAGGTGCATGCCGTCATATCCGCCAACCGCCATGAAGTTCGGGCGCATGCCGGGATTGGCTTTCTTGAAGGCTGCGACGAATGCCTTGTTCTTGGCCGACTGATGATAGGCGGAATAGAGATGGGCCGTCACCGTGCCGATGATCTGGTCGCCCATACTGTTGAGCTGATCGTCATCGGTCACGTCTCCGGGTCCGATCAGCTCGATGCCGGCCTGGTCGATACCGCGTTCGATGTATTGCTTGACGAAAGTGCCAGCCTGGCCAGACGGGACGAACACGAAGATGGCGTCCGGCTTGGCGTCGCGCGCGCGCTGGAGGAAGGGGGCGAAGTCCGGGCTTGCCAGTGGCGCCCGCAATTCCTCCATGACTTCACCGCCGCCTTTGGTGAAGGCTCCCTTGAACGACTTCTCCGCGTCGATGCCGGGTCCGTAATCGCTGACGATGCTGACGACCTTCTTGACGCCGTTCTTCAGCGCCCACTCGGCGATGATGGACGAGGATTGCGGCAGTGTGAAGCTCGTGCGTACGACATAGGGCGAGCGCTCGGTAATGGACGAGGTTCCCGCGCAGGTCACCACCATCGGGATTTTTGCCTTGGTCGCGAGCGGCGCGACCGCGAACGCCGTCGGCGTCACGCTGAATCCGGCAAGCAGGTTGACCTTGTCGCGGACGATCAGCTCCTGGGCGAGCCGTTTGGAGGCATCGGCGACGGCCCCGTCGTCCTTGATGATGAGTTCGATCTTCTTGCCCGCGACGGTGTCGCCATGCTGGGCCTGGTAGAGTTTCATCCCGGCCAGCGCCTGGGTGCCGATGATCTGCAGCGGCCCTGTCAGCGCCAGCAGCACACCAACCTTGACGGTGCCCTCGGCGAATACCGGTCCCGTGCCGAACGCGACGAGCGCGCCCGCGGCAATGCTCATCAAATATCGTCGGTTCACTGCCTTCCTCCTTTAGTTTTCCGCCGCCGGCGGCTGGGTGCTGGCGGCGCTATTGTGCATTCTGAGCCCAAATCAATGCAGGGGAGCGACGGATCTTCGGTCCGCGATGGTTTTCGGCCTCTCCGTCAAATCTCGAAGAAGACCGTTTCGGCATCGCCCTGCATGCGAATATCGAAGGTGTAGACGATACGTCCCTCGCGTGCCGATTTGGCGGCAAGAAGCGTCGCGCGCCGCTCGGCCGGCACCAGCGCGAGGATCGCATCCTGCGCATTGGCCGCCTCGTCGGCGAAATAAACGCGGGTGTAGCTTTGCCGCAGCATTCCGCGCGCGAATACGGCCAGCAACACATGCGGCGCCTGCGGTTCGCCATCCGGGCCCGGCACGCGGCCCGGCTTGATCGTATCGAAACCGTAGCGGCCGTCGGCATCGGTGGCGGTGCGGCCGAATCCGCGAAACGCCGTGTTCGGGCGCGGCCGCATGTCAGCGGGGCTGGCGTAACGGCCCTGCGCATTGGCCTGCCAGATTTCGATCATGCAATCGTCGATCGGGGCGCCATCGCCGTCGAGCACGCGGCCCTCGATGCGGATGCGCTCGCCGGCGGCGTCGGGCGTGACGAGGTCGCTGCCGAACGTGTCCTTCCAGTCGTATTTCCGGTTGGGCGCGAGCCCGAAGGCGAAATACGGCCCCACCGTCTGCGAAGGCGTGATTGCCGCCATTCAGCGCTCCATCGGCGTCTGATTGCGCCCGCGCAGGACGATATCGAACCGGAAGGCGATTGCCCATCCGGGTATCGTGGCGTCAAGATCGAAGGCCGAGACCATCCGGTTGCGCGCCGCCTCGTCCGTGACTGAGTTGAAGATGGGGTCGAACGGAAATAGCGGGTCGCCGGGAAAGTACATCTGGGTCACGAGACGCGAGACAAAGGCGTGGCCGAACAGCGAGAAATGGATGTGCGACGGACGCCAGGCGTTGTGATGATTGCCCCAAGGGTATGCTCCCGGCCTGACCGTGATGAATTTGTAGGTGCCGTCCTGATCGGTCACCGTCCGGCCGGCGCCGGTGAAATTCGGATCGAGCGGCGCGGGATGCTGGTCGACAACGTGAACATAGCGCCCGCACGCATTGGCCTGCCAGATTTCGACGAGCGTATGGGGAACCGGACGCGCGTCCTCATCGAGCACGCGTCCATGTACGATGATGCGCTCGCCGATCGGCTCGCCCTGGTGCTGCCGCGTGAGATCCTCATCGCCCGGCTGCGCCGCGTCGTGGCCAAATACGGGTCCGGTCAGCTCGCTCAATGTATGGGGGATGGTGACGAGCGGCTTTGTCGGTGCCCGTTTCACAGTGCTCTTGTAATCAGGATAGAGCCGCGACGGGAAAGCCCGGAGGCTTCCCGTCGGAAAGAAAAACGTCATCGCGCTCCCTGGGCGTTTGTTTCATTATGAATTTTTGTTCGAAGCTTAACCTAACTCTATGGTTTGTGTCAGCCCTTGCTGTCGGAGTTACGTGCAAAATAACTCGACACTTTCAATCCACGCGTTCCAAAGCGAGCGAAACGCCTTGTCCGACCCCGACGCACATGGTTGCGAGCGCCAGCCGTCCAGCGCGGGACTCAAGGGCGTGAACGGCGGTCAGCGCTAGTCGTGCCCCCGACATTCCGAGCGGATGACCGAGCGCGATCGCGCCGCCTTGCGGGTTGACCTGCTCGGCATCGTCGGGAAGGCCGAGCTGGCGCAGGCAGGCAAGAGCCTGCGCCGCGAACGCTTCGTTCAGCTCGATCACGTCGAAATCGCCGATGCGAAGCTTGAGCCGTTCCATCAACTTGCGGGTCGAGGGGACCGGGCCGATGCCCATGATGCGTGGCGGCACGCCGGCCGCGGTCATGCCGAGAATACGGGCGCGCGGCGTCAGGCCATGCCGGTTCACTGCCTCTTGCGAAGCGACGATCATGGCCGCAGCGCCGTCATTGACGCCCGAGGCGTTCCCGGCGGTCACCGTGCCGGGATTGCGGAATGGCGTTTTCAGCTTGGCGAGCTGGTCGAGCGTCGTCTCCGGGCGCGGGTGCTCGTCCCGATCGATGCGGATGGAAGCCCCTTTTCCGGCCGGCACCTCGACCGGCACGATTTCGTTGGCAAAGAAACCGGAGTCGATCGCCGCACCGGCACGCTGTTGTGAGCGAAGCGCGAAGGCATCCTGATCTTCGCGCTTGACTTGAAACTCCTCGGCGACATTCTCGGCGGTGTCCGGCATCGAGTCGACCCCGTACTGCGCCTTGAGCAGCGGGTTGATGAAGCGCCAGCCGATCGTGGTGTCGAACGTCTCGGCGGTGCGCTGGAATGGCTCTGTCGCCTTCCCCATGACAAAGGGCGCGCGCGTCATCGACTCCACGCCGCCGGCAAGCGCGAACTCGATCTCCCCCGCCTTGATTGCTTGCGCGGCGGTACCGACCGCATTCAGTCCGGAGGCGCAGAGCCGGTTCATGGTGATGCCGGGAATCGTATCGGGCAGGCCCGCCAGCAGAATCGCCATGCGCGCAACATTGCGGCTGTCCTCGCCGGCCTGGTTGGCGCAGCCGAAATAGACCTCGTCGAGTTGCGACCAGTCGACGCCCGGATTGCGGGCCATCAACGCCTTGATCGGGATGGCGGCGAGGTCGTCGGCGCGAGTCTTGGCAAGCGCGCCACCATAGCGGCCGATCGGGGTACGGACCGCGTCGCAGATAAAAACGTCACGCATGGGGGCTTCCTTGAGTTTTCTTCGAACGAGGTTTCGGTAGGCGGGGCTGGTGTTCCTTACCTGACGGTCCGATCCCGGACCGCCAGGTAAGGAACACTAGCTAATCCGGTGCTTTGTGATGCGGCACCAACACGATGAGACGGGCTCAAGCGTTGGTGCCGCATCACTAGAGCATAATCCCGCAAAGCTGGCTGACGAGATCATGCGACAAAACAAAGAGAAAGAGAGCGCGATCGATTCAACCTAAAGCAATCGCGCTCTATGGCGCAAGCGACGGGGCCCCGGTCGCGGCGGCGGGAGACGCTGACGAGTCCGACCGAGGCTGCGTCGTACCGACGCCGACGCTCAGATGGACGAAGCCGTGGCGGGTCATGTCCTCGGGGCGATAGATCTTGCGCAGGTCGATCACGACCGGCTGCGCCATTGACCGGCGCAGGCGTTCGAGGTCGAGCGCGCGGAACTGGTCCCACTCGGTCACGATCACGAGCGCGTCGGCTTTCTCCGCGCAGTCATAGGGACCCTCGGCATATTCGACATCAGTCAGTGTTTTCTTCGCCTGCTCCATGCCCGCGGGATCATAGGCGCGAACCTTTGCGCCCATGTCCTGGAGCGCCGTGATCAGCGCGATCGACGGCGCTTCGCGCATGTCATCGGTGTTGGGCTTGAAGGTAAGGCCGAGCACGGCGATCAGCTTGCCACGGACGGCGCCGCCGAGTGCGGTTGAAACCTTGCGCGCCATCGCCCGCTGGCGCACGTCGTTCACTGCCACCACCGTCTCGACGATGCGCAGGGCCGAATCATGGTCCTGCGCCGTCTTGATCAGCGCACGCGTGTCCTTCGGAAAGCAGGAGCCGCCGAAGCCGGGCCCGGCATGCAGGAACTTGGTGCCGATGCGGTTGTCGAGCCCGATGCCGCGCGCCACGTCCTTGACGTCGACCCCGACCTTTTCGCACAGGTCGGCAATCTCGTTGATGAAGGTGATCTTGGTCGCGAGGAAGGCGTTGGCGGCGTATTTGATCAGCTCGGCCCCGCGCCGGCTGGTATGGAGGATTGGCGGCGCGTTGAGATAGAGCGGGCGATAGAGTTCGGTCATCAATTCGCGCGCCCGCGCATCGTCACTGCCGATCACGATGCGGTCAGGATGCTTGAAGTCCCGGATCGCCGCTCCCTCGCGCAGGAATTCGGGATTGGATACCACCACGACATCGGCATTCGGGCACATCTGGCGGATGATGCGCTCGACCTCGTCGCCGGTGCCGACCGGGACCGTCGATTTGGTGACCACGGCCGTGAAGCCGGATAACGCACCGGCGATGTCGCGGGCGGCAGCGTAGACATAATTGAGGTCGGCGTGGCCGTCGCCGCGGCGCGACGGCGTGCCGACCGCGATCATCACGACATCGGCATCCCGCACGCTGGAGGCGATCTCGGTCGTGAAGACAAGCCGCTCGGCGCGGAGATTGGCGGCGACCATCTCGGCAAGGCCGGGCTCATAGATCGGGATGATGCCCTCGCGCAGCGCGTCGATCCGTCCGGCGTCGGTGTCGACGCAGGTGACGAAATGCCCGAATTCGGCAAAGCAAGCTCCGGAAACAAGGCCGACATAGCCGGCACCTATCATTGCAACGCGCATGACGGTGTGCTCCGCAGGTCCAAGCGAAAAACTCGAGATGGTTCTTAATCCGCCGAAGAGGCGGTGCACAACCTGTACCCTAGTGTTTCCTTCTCTGACGGTCCGACCCCGGACCGTCAGAGAAGGAACACTAGCTAGTCCGATGCTTTGTGATGCGGCACCAACACGATGAGACCAGCCCAAGCGTTGGTGGTTGAATCGATCGCGCGCTCTTTCTCTTTATTTTGCGCATGATCTTGTCCGAAAAGTCAGCCGACTCGTCGGGATCATGTTCTAGCCTCTGTCCGACAAGCTGCGCACGCTCAAGTTTTGCCCGAGCGGAGCGGGCCGGCGGTCGCAAGCGGAACCCGTCGTGAACGCATTCCTAAGGCCGAGCGATTTCGTCGAACAATTGCAGAACATACGCCGCTCTCGGCGCGTTCATGTGTCAGGGCAGCATGACCATCGCGTAAAACCGAGCAGCAGTGTCAGCAATCATGGATTGCGGATCGTCGGACCGTTTCCGGGTCTGGTCGATCGTCGGTCGCGGATTTCAAGTCCCTTTTGTGCTGGCCGTCCACCATGGCGCCGCCCCGTGATCAGTACCGGTCGGGGTCACGACGACGTCTCGGGCTTCATCTGGATCGCCTTGTATTCGAGATATTCCTCGAGGCCGGCAACACCGAGCTCGCGTCCGCGGCCCGATTGCTTGAAGCCGCCGAACGGGGCGAGAAAGTTGAACGGCGCCCCGTTGATATCGACCTGGCCGGTCCGCAATCGCCGTGCCACGCGGAGCGCGTGCTCGGGATCGGCCGACCATACACCGCCGCCGAGCCCATAGATCGATTCGTTGGCGATGCGGATCGCGTCCTCCTCGGTATCAAAGGGGATGATCGCCAGCACCGGGCCGAAAATCTCCTCCTGCGCAATGGTCGAATGCGGGTCGACCCGGCCGAACACCGTCGGCTTGACGTAGTAGCCTTGGTCGAAGCCCTCGGGCGCCTCCGGCCCGCCGGTCAAGAGCTCCGCGCCCTCCTCGATCCCCTTGCGGATGTAATCGCGCACACGCTCGCGCTGGACCGCCGAGGTGAGCGGGCCGAGCTTGGTGCTGTCATCGAGCGGATCGCCGAGGGTGAAGCCGGCCGCCGTCTCCGCCGCGAGTTTCGCTGCGTCCTGATAGCGGCTCTCCGGGACCAGCATGCGGGTATGCGCGCTGCAGGTCTGCCCCGAATTGAGAAAGCAGGCACTGACCGTGCCCTTCACCGCGGCAGCGAGGTCCGCGTCGTCGAGCACGATCGATGCGGACTTCCCGCCGAGTTCGAGGGCGACATGCTTGACGCTTTGCGCGGCGAGCTCGGCGACGCGTTTGCCCGCCCGCGTCGAGCCGGTGAACGAGATCATGTCGACGTCGGGGTGCGTCGCCATGGCCTCGCCGACCACCGGGCCGTAGCCGCTCACGAGGTTGAACACGCCGGGCGGAAGGCCGGCGGCATGGATCACATCGGCGAGCACGAAGGCGTTGAGCGGGGCAACTTCCGAAGGTTTGAGCACCACCGTGCAGCCGGCGGCAAGCGCGGGCGCGACCTTCGCCGCAATCTGGTGGAGCGGATAGTTCCACGGCGTGATCGCGCCGACGACGCCGACCGGCTCGCGCACGATCAGCGAGCCGTTGGCCCTGCTCTCGAAGACGAACTCGCCGGCCATTTTTGCATACATGGCGAACAAGAACACCGGCGAGCCGGCCTGTATGCGGGTCGCAAGCTTGAGCGGCATGCCGACTTCGCCGGCGATGATCTTGCCGATCTCGTCGGCGCGCGCCTTCAGCCCTTCGTGGATTTTTCTCAGGAACGAACCGCGCTCGGCCGGCGGCGTCGCCATCCAGCCCGGGAAGGCGATGCGCGCGGCCCGCACGGCGAGATCGAGATCGCGGCTCGTGCCCTCCGGGACCCGGCCGATAACCCGTTCGGTCGAGGCGCTAAGCACGTCGATCGTGTCCTTGCCGTCGGGCGCAACCCATTCCCCGTTGATGTAGAGCATCGTTCGGTCGAGCACGGTCGGACCTCCTGCTGTAAATGGGCTTGGTAGAACGCCGCTTCGGTTTGCTATCGCGACCGTACCCTATGTTGCCTTGATCCGCAGGGCGATGTGAGGGCGAACAATCGGCCCGCCATGCGCGTCTCAAAGATGGGACGCGATTCGCCGGTCGACCTCCGCCGTGAGCGCGACCAGCGCGTCGGCGACCTGCACGGGATAAACGCGCTCCGTCTTGAGTTGTTGCAGCGCCTCGGGCAGGCTCGTCAGTTCGGCTGCGGCGCGCGCGCGAATGTCGGCGAGCGTCGGCTTGAGCCCAAGTCGGCGACCGTTGCGCATGACCGGATGAAGAAGCGGTTCGCCGTCCTGGCGGTCGGATGCGAGCGAGAGCGTATCGGCGACCATCGCCCCGCTCGGCGCGTAGCGCCGCCAAACCTGCTTGCATCCAGGCCAGGTCTGCTTCTCGAGCGAGCGCTTGCGTCGCGGAATGCCGGCATACTCCTCCAGCTTGTAGACGCAATCGAGGGTCGGCGAATCGGACGAGGTGGTGAGACTGGTGCCGACGCCGAAACCGTCGATGGGCGCATCGGCGCTGATGATGGCGTTGAGCGAATACTCGTCGAGCCCGCCGCTGGCGAAAATCCGGATCTCGGGCGCACCGCCCTCGTCGAGAATCTGCCGCACCCGGCGCGAAAGCGCGATGAGATCGCCGCTGTCGATGCGCACCGCCTGAACGTGAATGCCGTCCGCCTTGAGGCGGGGCGCAAGGCTCACCACCTTTCGTGCGCCCGCCTCGGCGTCGTAAGTATCGATCAGCAGCGTCAGATTGGTCGGGCGGGCGCGGGCGAAGCTCTCGAAGGCCGCAATCTCGTCGTCATGCGCCTGGACATAGGAATGTGCCGTCGTACCAAAGATCGGAATGCCGAAACGCTGCTCGGCGAGCACGGTCGCGGTGCCGGCAAAGCCCGTGATGTAGCTGGCGCGTGCGGCCATCAGGGAGGCCTCGGCTCCATGGGCGCGGCGCAGGCCGAAATCGATCAGCGGCTTGCCGGGCGCGGCGAGGATCATGCGGGCGGCCTTGCTCGCGATCAGGGACTGGAAGTGCAAGATGTTGATGAGCCGCGACTCGAGAAGCTGTGCCTGCGGCAACGGCGCGGTTATGCGCAGGACCGGCTCGTCGGGAAAGAACACCGTGCCCTCGGCCATCGCGTCGACGTCGCCGGTGAAGCGTAGTGCCTTCAGATAGTCGAGCATGGTGCGGTCGAACCGGCCGGTGCTCGCAAGATAGCCGAGTTCCGCTTCGCCAAAATGCAGCCCTTCGAGGAAGTCGAGGGCCTGCTCCAGCCCGGCGGCGAGCAGGAAGTGGCGGTGCACCGGCAGCCGCCGCACGAAGAACTCGAAGCTCGCCGTCTCCGTCAGGCCATTGGTGAGATAGGCCTGCATCATATTGAGCTGATAGAGATCGGTGAGTAGCGGACTCTTTTCGATGTCCATGGTGCACCAGGCAAATGGGAGGGCCAACTGCGCGAAGGAATGGTCGCGCGGAGAAGCCAGATTATCGAAGAGCAACCATTAATCCGAAACACGCCGTCAATGAACAAGGCAAACAGAATTCCCGCCGATGGTTCTTCGGTAGGACCGGTGATTACGGGTTAATCGGCGCGGCAGATGCTGGTGTTCCGACTCTGACGGTCCGATCCCGGACCGTCAGCCCGGAACACTAGCTAATCCGGTGCTTTGTGATGCGGCACCAACACAATGAGACGAGCCCAAGCGTTGGTGCCACATCACTAGGCGTCTGAAGTTCAATTGAGACCGTTTCTCGTCCGTGGGGAATACCACATCTCATATGCACCGATGACGGCCTCGTATTCTTCCTCTTTCAGGAATTCCGGTTTGGTTACGCGGACGATCGTTCCGCTTTGCGCGCGACACATCCACGCGTCGCCGTCGCAGGACTCCTCTCGGGAATTAGCGGTACTCGCCTAATCCGTTTCCAATAATCGTCTGGAGTCACGTTTGCGCGGTCGCGAGCGATGCATTGGCAATGAAAGCCGGAGGCCCAAAATCGGGCAGTGCATGCTCGTTATCGCGAATTAGATCGACATGCTCAACAACAAATCCCTGAGCTTCCAACAGATCTTTGAGGGCTCCGGGGATTTTCTCCTCAAGCTCTCCTGCCGACCTTCCATGCACAACAAGCCCAGGCATGTCCGGGCTGAAGGCCATCAGGAGGTCGGTCCTCTGATGCTCTAAGACTTTGATTCTGATAGTCTTTTCAATAGGTTCCATGGTCATGGAATATGGTCCTATTTTCTGCTATTGACAAGAAGAACGGCAGGAGTCCGCACAGCGATCCCGAATCGATCATGCGAGCCGAGAACACTGTCATGCCTCCGCGCCTATCCACAGGAAACGACCTCAGCGCCTCGCAAGACGCCCCTGGTCGCTCTGATCGCGGTCGGCCTGGGTATGCTTAGTCGCCAAGCGTCTTGAGGTAGGCGATCAGCTTCTGCCGGCGCGCCTTGTCCTCGATCGGCGGAAAGATCTTGGTGGTGCCGGGGAGGAAGCCGCGCGGCCCCGCGAGATAGGCGTCGAGTTCTTTCTCGCTCCACACGCCGCCTTTCTTGCGCAGCGCCACCGAATAGCCGAACCAGGCGGAGCGTGCTTTGGGGGCGCCGACGATGCCCCGCAGGCTTGGGGCCGACCGCATCGCCCCGTCCTTCTCAAGGCTGTGACAGACGACGCAGTCATTCGCCGGGCTGGCGTGTCCCGTCGGCGCGACGGCGAAGGTAAAGGTCTCGTTGGCTGGGCCGAGCGTCCGGTGCTCGACCTGCGGGTCCGGTCCGCGTTGTGCTTGCACGGCAAGGATGCCCACGATCCCCACCGCCGTGACGATGCCTGCGCCCAGCGCGATAAGCACACGCTTCATAGCCCTATAGCCCTCTCCGCCTTTTCGAGACCCGCGGACCAGCCAAACACCTCGCGCGGCGCGTGAGCGAACGCGCGTCGTCAGTCACAGGCTTTGTGCTGTGCATCCGACACGCCTGCGGTCGCGCACACCTATTGGTGCGCGCACCCGGCTATCAGGTGCTCGCCCTTAAGGTCCTCAACAGTGCGATCGCTCCGTAAGGAAAAGACCGCGTTTCACTCCCTGTGTTCTTTTTCGCGTGATCCGAAAAACACTGCGGCTTTCCGGGACCACTATGTAGTGCAAACGCAAGTTCGGCTGGCGACAGCCTCAGGCGTCGATCCGGCCGATACTTGCAAACGGATCGCAACGATCGACAAGGTATACGTTCCAGACAAGTTTTGTACCAAAAAGTTTAATGCTGGCGTTTGATTTACCGCAAGGTGTTTGCGGGAACCGCATACTAGCTTTGCAAAAAATGCATAATTCGTCAGGAAACGTCCATAAACCCCGCTTTCGGAGGGCGGCGCATGCTTGCGGCCCAGCTTTTGCGCGCGACCGCGAATAATGCCTCACAAGATGATTGCACGATCGCAGGCATGAGCCGGCGCGAGTTCACGCAATTCTGCGTCGGTGTAGCCGCAACGATGGGCCTTCCGCAGGCGATGGGTCTGCGGATGGCGGAGGCCGCGACGACGCAAGCACGTCCATCGGTGATCTGGCTGCATGGTCAGGAATGCACGGGCTGCACCGAAACGCTTTTGCGAGCCCAGCATCCAACGCTTGAAACCCTGATCCTCGATCTCATTTCGCTCGAATATCACGAGACGCTGAATGCGGGCGCAGGCCACCAGGCCGAGGCGCACAAAAAGAAGATCATGGAGGAGAACAAGGGCAAGTACATCCTGGTGACGGAAGGAGGCACGCCGACCAAGGACGGCGGGATTTACTGTCAGGTCGGCGGCCGGCCTCACATGGAGCATGTGCGCGAAGCGGCCGAGGGCGCCGCAGCGATCATCGCGATCGGCTCCTGCGCCGCGTGGGGCGGAATCCAGTCGGCCGCTCCCAATCCGACTGGCGCCGAGTCGACCCAGGACATCGTTCCGGACAAGCTCGTCATCAATATTCCGGGCTGTCCGCCGAGCCCCTACAATTTCCTTTCCACGGTCCTGCATCTGCTGACATTCAAGAAACCGCCGGATCTCGACGACAAGAACCGGCCGAAATTCGCCTATGGTCGGCTGATCCACGAAAACTGCGAACGCCGGCCGCATTTCGATGCCGGTCGCTTCGCGCGCGAATTCGGTGATCTCGGCCATCGGCTGGGCTGGTGCCTCTATAAGATCGGCTGCAAGGGACCTGAGACCTACGCCAATTGTCCGGCGATCGGCTTCGGCGATGTCGGTTTCGGATCCTGGCCGGTGGGCACCGGCCATCCCTGCTTCGGCTGCACCGAGAAGGAAACGGCGTTCGAAAAGCCGATCCACGCGCTGGCGCAGGTCAAGACGCATACGCCGCCGAACGCCTTCCCGAACGTATCCGGACCGAAAGGCTGGCCGGCCGATCCGGTGGCCGTCGCTGTCCTCGCGGGAATCGGCGGCGTCCTGGTCGGCGCCGGCGCGGTCGCCGCGAGCCGCATGAGTGGAACGCCGTTGAAAGACGAGGTCGAAGAGCCTTTCGACAAAGGCGCGCCCGCGCGGCATACGGCGCATGCCGACAAAACCGCTGCCAAAGGCGCCGATGAACACGACGCTTCGGCCCCCGAAAGCTGAGGAGGCGGTCATGTCGCTCAACCGGCGGGCTTTCCTCACGCGTTCTGTCAGCGGTGCGGCCGCTGCCGGCGCCACGCTCGGCGCGCAGGCCGAAGCGGCGACATTGGCACGGCCGGACCGCGCCGCTCCGCCCGATGCGGTCGGCATTCTTTACGATTCGACGCTATGCATCGGCTGCAAAGCCTGCGTCGCTGCCTGCAAGGCCGCGAACGGCGCACCCCCCGTCGTTCCCCCGACCTTGACCGACTGGAACTCCGGCATCTGGGACTCCGCCGAAGACCTCGACGGCCGTACCCTCAACGTCATCAAGGTCTATGTGAACGGCACGCGCGAGGTGAAGGATCGCGAGATCGACGGCTTTGCCTTCGTCAAGCGCCACTGCCTGCACTGCATCGATCCGTCCTGCGTGTCGGTGTGCCCGGTCAGCGCGATGCTCAAGGACCCAGTGACCGGCATTGTCAGCTACGACCAGGACGCCTGCATGGGTTGCCGCTATTGCAGCTATGCCTGCCCCTTTGGCGTGCCGCAATTCGACCTGAGCGTATCTTATGGCCGCATCAACAAATGCGAGATGTGCAGCCATCTGCAGGCCAAGGGGGAAATCCCGGCCTGCTGCGATGTTTGCCCGACCGGCGCGTCGCTGTTCGGCAAGCTGACCGATCTCCAGGACGAAGCCGACGCGCGGCTTGAGGTCTCCGCCGGCGCCGCCTACGCGTTCCCGCGCGGGCGCCTCGGCGACGAGACCCGTCCCAAACACACCGCAGCCATCGCCAGCTATCAGAACAAGGTCTACGGCAAGAAGGACGGCGGCGGCACGCAGCTTCTCTATCTCTCTGCGGTTCCGTTCGAAAAGCTCGGCCTGCCGACGCTTCCGCAATATTCGTTTGCGGGGATGTCGGAAGGTATCCAGCACACGATCTATAAATGGTTCATCGCACCCATCGTGCTGCTCGGCCTCCTGCTTGCGCTTACCTATCGCTCGACGCGCCATCACCATGGCGGCCCAGCGCAGCCGTCCCCGCACAAGAGCTGAGGGGGTCGCGATGCAAGACACGCACCACAAGCCGCGGCCTTTGGGCGGACGCATTCTGACCGTTCCGGTGGTGATCCTGACGGTGCTGACGCTGGTCGCTGTCTATTACGTCGCCGTGCGGTTCTATCTCGGGATCGGCGCCGTCACCAACGTCAATCCCGGCTATCCCTGGGGGATCTGGGTCGCCTTCGACGTGATTGTCGGCCCCGCCATCGGCTGCGGCGGCTTTGCGATGGCGCTGCTCACTTATGTGCTCAATCAGGGCAAGTACCATCCCTTGATGCGCCCGGCGCTGCTCGGCGGGCTGTTCGGCTACACGCTTGCCGGCGTTGCGGTGCTGATCGATCTCGGCCGTTATTTCAACGCGGTGAACCTCATGGTGCCGTGGTACCTCAACACCAATTCGATCATGGTCGAGACCGCGCTGTGCGTGATGGCCTATGTCGCGGTTCTCTGGATCGAATTCTCACCTGCCGTTCTCGAGCGTTTCAGGCTCCACCGGGTGCGTGAGTTCCTTGAACGCTACATGTTCGTGATCATCGCGCTCGGTGTCCTATTGCCGACGATGCACCAATCGGCGCTCGGCACCATTCTCGCCGTCAATGAAACGAAGTTGTCGCCGCTGTGGTGGACGCAGCTCTTGCCGCTGCTCTTTCTGATCTCGGCAATCGCAATGGGCTATAGCATCGTCGCCTTCGAGGCGACGCTGGTGAGCCGCGGATTCCGCCTGAAGTCGGAAATGCACTTGTTGACGTCGATCGCGCGCATCACCTTTTGGCTGATCGCTATCTTCCTCGTCCTGCGCATCGGTGTGATCGTGCTCAACGGCAATTTCGGCCTCGCCTTAGAGCCCACGCGCGAAGCACTGCTGTTCTGGGTAGAGACGATCCTGTTCGCCGGGGCGCTCGCAACGCTCGCGACCGACCGGCTCAGGCGCACCGAACGCTACATCTTCCTTTCCGCCTGCTTGCTGCTCCTGGGCGGAACCTTCTACCGGCTCGACAGCTATCTGCTTGCCTATGTGGGGTCGCCCGGCTGGCTGTACTTCCCGTCGGTTCCCGAACTGATGGTGACGATAGGGCTCGTCGCCTTCCATGTCCTGTTGTTCATCCTGTTCTGCAAATATCTGCCGGTCCTCTCCAATCCTCCCCGCGAAGCAGCCAAGGCACGCGCTCCATGACTCGCATCGTCGTCGATCCGATCACCCGCATCGAAGGCCATTTGCGCATCGACTGCGAAGTCGACGAAGGCAAGGTGAGCAAAGCCTGGTCGTCGGGGCAGATGTGGCGCGGCATCGAGATCATCCTCAAGGGACGCGACCCGCGCGACGCCTGGGTGTTCACCCAGCGCATCTGCGGGGTTTGCACCACCGTTCACGCCATCACCTCGGTGCGCGCGGTGGAGAACGCACTCGACCTCGAAGTGCCGCTCAATGCGCAATTCATCCGTAACATGGTCATCGCCGCGCACGGCGTGCACGACCATATCGTCCATTTCTATCATCTGGCGGCGCTTGACTGGGTCGACATCGTCTCGGCGCTCAAGGGCGATCCGGCGGGCGCGGCCAAGATCGGCGCGTCGCTGTCCGACTACAGGGGCAACAGCGTGCCGGAGATTCGGGCGGTGCGCGACAAGCTCGCAAGCTTTGTCGAGTCGGGCCAGCTCGGCGTCTATGCGTCGGGCTATTGGGGCCACCCGGCGATGAAGCTGCCGCCCGACATCAACCTGCTCGCCGCCACCCATTACGTGCAGGCGCTCGAAGTCCAGCGCATCGCCAATAAGATCGTGAGCGTGCTCGGCTCCAAGACGCCGCATGTCCAGAACCTCGCGGTCGGCGGCGTCGCCAATCCGATCAATCCGGAAAGCCAATCGACGCTCACCCTCGAGCGGCTCTATGCGATCAAGACCTGGATCGACAAGCTCGACGACTTCGTCAACAACGCGATGATTCCGGATGTCGGGGCGGTCGGTGCGGTCTATGCCGATTGGACCCAGTACGGCGCGGGCGTGACCAATTACCTTTCGGTTCCCGACCTGCCGGTCGATACCAAGGGCACGAAATTCGCGATGCCCGGCGGCTATATCACGGCGGCCGATCTTGCCTCGTACAAGAGTGTTGCCGGCTTCGGCGATCCTTACTTCCGCGACGGCGTTGAGGAGAGCGTGAAGCATGCCTGGTACACCTATTCCGGCGACGGCAAGGCGCTGCATCCGTTCAAGGGCGAGACGGCGCCGCAATATTCCGAGTGGGAGGACGAAGGCAAGTATTCCTGGGTGAAAGCGCCGACCTTCGGCGGCGAGCGGGCGCAAGTCGGCCCCCTCGCCAATGTGCTGGCCATGGTCGCAGCCGGCCATGAGCCGACGGTAAAGCACCTCACGCGCGTCCTGAAGATCGCCTCAACGGTCGCGGGGAGCGAGATTCCGGTAGCGGCGGTGCACTCGACCATTGGCCGGATCGCGGCGCGGGCGGTGCGCTGTGCGGTGCTGCTCGACGAGCTGAAGGTGCAGTGGCAGCTCCTCATCGAAAACATCGCCAAAGGCGACATGGCGACCTTCAACCGGCCGGTCTTTCCCAAAGGCGAGATCGCCGGCGTCGGCTTCCACGAGGCCCCGCGCGGCGTGCTCTCGCATTGGGTGGTCATCGAGGACGGCAAGATCAAGAACTACCAGGCGGTCGTGCCCTCGACCTGGAATGCAGGTCCGCGTGACGACAACGACCAGCCCGGCCCCTACGAAGCGTCGCTCGTGGACAACCCGATTGCCGATCCGGAAAAGCCGCTGGAGGTGTTGCGCACCGTGCATTCATTTGACCCGTGCCTCGCCTGCGCGATCCATCTCGCCGACACCGATCGGCAGCCGATCGTCTCGGTGAGAGCATTCTAACGGCGAAAGCCCAGGCAAATCGGAATGGCAGTCGCGGTCGTTGGTCTCGGCAATCTGCTCCTCTCTGACGAGGGCGTCGGCGTCCATGTGGTGCAGCGCCTGGGTGAGACGCGCCGCTTCCCCGAGGATGTCGCGCTGATCGACGGCGGAACCTCGGCGATCGACCTGCTCGACCAGCTCGCCGACGTGCAGCACATCATCTTCATCGATGCGGCGCGCACCGGCGGGATGCCCGGCCATGTCGTCGAACTTCAAGACGCGCAATTGCCCGTGTGGTTTCGCCAGCGCATGTCGCCGCATCAGATCGGCCTCGCCGATCTCCTGGCGACGATGCGGCTGATGGATTGTGTCCCGGACAGCGTGACGCTGATCGGCATCGAGCCGCAGTCGATGGAGCTCGGAACGGAGCTGACGCCGGTGGTCGAGGCGGCGGCGGCGGAGGCTGCCGTGAGGGTCGTCGCGAAACTCGCGGCGCTCGGCTTTCCCGCCATCTCTCGCGGAGAGGGCGCGCGCGCGGTGCCGGGGGCGATGCCATGTGCCTGACCGTACCGTGCGAGGTCGTTCGCGTCGATGGGCTCACAGCCGTGGTTGAGCGCGCGGGAACGCGGTTCGACGTCAGTCTCATCTTCATCGACGAGGTGGTGCGGCCCGGCGATTTCCTCGCGGTGCAGGCGCAGCGCCACGCCCATGCCGTTCTTAGCCGCGCCGAGGCCGAGGAAATCCTGCGCTTCTATGATCGTCTCGGCGAGATCCTTGATCGCGAAGAGGCCGCACATGGTTGAAGCAGAGGCGCTTGCACAGGAGCAGGCAGAACGCGTGCAGGCGCTGGTCGCGAGTTTCTCGCGGATTGGCCACGACACCATGCTGGGTCTGCCGTTCTACAACGAAGCGCTGGCGGTCGAGGCTCTGGGTTTCGAGCGTTGCGGCGACGAGTGGCTTGGTGTGCTGATCACGCCCTGGTTCATGAACCTGATGCTTTTGCCCGAGCGGCCGATCCCTTACTCGGAATCCGACAACGGACAGCAGCGCGTGGTGGAACTGCCCGCCGGACCGGTCAAGTTCCGGTGCGGCGGCACCGAGGATTTCGGCATGTTCCATGCGCAGCCGATCGCCTCACCGATGGATGTCTACAAATCACAGGAGCAGGCGCGCGCGGCGGCGCGCAAGGCGCTCGCACAACAAAAGGCGCCAGCGGCGGCCGAGCCGGCGCCTGTTTCGCAGTCGCAACAGGGTGTTTCGCGACGAACCCTGTTCAGTTTCGCCGGCCGGCCGATCAACACCGATTTGCCGAGCTGAGTTCGCAGTGGGCAAGGCACGACGCAAGGAGAGGTCGATACGTTCGAAGCCGATGCAAGCTTTGTCACCTTATTGGTGCGATGCCCGCACCGGGCGGACGGCGGCATGGTGCTTCGCAACGCGCATCGGGCGCTTGCCGGCCGGCCGGTTCGTCACCCGCGCGCGGGCGGTGCCCGCACCATGACGGCGAGCCTCGATCCCGGCGCGGTCACGATCGACGTCACCGTCGCCGATCGCCACGTTCGTTCGGTCGCGATCGGATCGACCCGTCCGGTCCAGGTCATCCGCCTGTTCGTGGGCCGGCCGGTCGAGGACGTTCCGGCACTCGCGGAGCGCCTGTTTTCATTGTGCGGACGCGCGCATAGCGTCGCGGCGTCGCGTGCGGGGGCCGTCGCGCTTGGCTGGCCGGTTGATAACGCTCGCCGCACTGCCGAAACGAACGGCCTTGCGGCCGAACGTATTGCCGAAACGCTACGCGCAACGGTGCTCGGCGGATCGGTGGCGGATGCCGACAGCATCGATGCGGAGACCGCTATGCTCCTGCGCGAATGCCTGTCGGCGGCGCGCACCCTGATGATGCACGGCCTGAGCAATGGCAGGCTCGGTCCGGCGAACGGCCCGGCGCTCGTCACCCGGCTCGCCCAGGCGGTGCACGGGCTCGGCCTGCCGCTTGCCGGTGCGGAATTCACGCCGGACCCGCACACGCTGATCGGCCGGTTGTTGCGGGAGGCCGAGGCCGAAACTGCCTTTCGGGCGCGCACGCCCGACATGCTGACGCAGGCCGACGACGTGGCGGTCATCGAGGCATTGCGGGCGCAGGGCGAGAGCTTTGCCGCCGCTCCCAACCTGCCGGGCCGAGTGGTGGAGACCGGCGCCTATGCCCGACATTGGCAGAGCACTGCGAGCGCACCGACCACGTTCGCCGCCCGCCTTTTCGCCCGTCTCCTCGACATGGCGGAGTGTCTCGAACTGCTGCAGGCGGCCGTCGCCGTCGGCATTGCGCCGCAGGACGACCCTGTGCATTGCAAGATGACGGGGCCGCGTGAGGGTTTTGCCGCATTGGAATCGCCGCGCGGGCGCCTTTACCACTGGCTGCAGGCGAATGCGGAGCGGCAAATTGTCGGCTATGCAATCGTCGCTCCGACCGAATGGAATTTCCATCGGCGCGGGCCGCTTGTCGAAGCGCTGCTCGGCGCCCGCATCGGGAGCGGCGAGGACGCGTGCCGCCGCGTGTCCCGGCTGGTCGCCGTATTCGACCCTTGCGTAAGCTTCGATGTGCACCTGGCGGAGACGGCGGATGCATGAAATGTCGCTGACCGAGAGCCTGGTCGCGTTGATCGAGAGCGAGGGCGCAAAGCAAGGCTTCTCGCGCGTGCGCACCGTGAAGCTTGCGGTCGGCGCGCTCGGCCATGTCGATCCGGAGGCCATGCGCTTCTGCTTCGATGCCGTGGCACGCGGGACGATCGTCGAGGGTGCGCAACTCGCCGTCTCCATCGTGCCGGGCACGGCCTGGTGCCTCGATTGCGCGCGGACGGTCGGCGTGTCCGAGCGCGGCGCCGCCTGCCCTGAATGCGGCCGTTACCGGCTTCAGGTGAATGGCGGCGAGGATCTTCGCCTCGAAGAGCTGGAGGTCGACTGATGTGTACCGTGTGCGGCTGCGGCCATCCTGCCACCAACGGGGACGGGTCTTCTCACGATCACCCGCATGAGCATCGCCACACCCATGAGCATAGCCATGGCGATCTCCGCCATACCCATGAACATGCCCACCGCCATTCCCATGCGCAGGAGCACGGCGACGCGCATTCCCATAATCATGGCGGCGACGGTGCGCATGATCATGACCACGCCCACGCGCATGACCATTCGCATGACCATGAGCAAGGCCACTCGCATGATGTCGTCCATCGCGCCGACGGCAGCATCGACTTTGGCGCGGGTCCGGCTGCGGTGCATGCGCCTGGACTAAGCCCGGGCCGCACGGTACGGATCGTGCGCGAGATCATGGCCAAGAACAATGATTTTGCCCGTGCCAATCGCGCGCGGCTTTCCGCGCTCGGAACACTGGCGCTTAATTTCGTTTCCAGTCCGGGGTCGGGCAAGACCTCGCTCCTGGTGCGGGCGATCGACGATCTCAAGGATCGTCTCGATATCGCGGTCGTCGAAGGCGACCAGCAGACCGCTCGTGATGCCGAGCGCATTCGCGCGACCGGCGCGCGCGCCGTGCAGATCAACACGGGCAAAGGCTGCCATCTCGATGCGCACATGGTTGCACACGCGCTCGACGAGCTTGCGCCCGAACCGCGCGGTCTCTTGTTCATCGAGAATGTCGGCAATCTGATCTGTCCTGCCGGATTCGATCTCGGCGAAGCGCACAAGGTCGTGGTGCTGTCGGTCACCGAAGGCGAGGACAAGCCGCTCAAATACCCGGAAATGTTCGCGGCCGCCGACCTCATGCTGCTCAACAAGTCCGACCTGCTGCCGCATGTCGACTTCGATGTCGATGCCTGTCTTGCCAATGCGCTGCGGATCAATCCGAACCTGCAAACGCTCGTCGTCTCGGCGCGCACCGGTGAAGGCTCGGCGGCGTTCTATGCCTGGATCGAGGCGCGTCTTGCCAGACTCGCCGATGCGCATGCGGGGGCCGTTGCGCCTGCCTCCGGTAACGGCGTTGGCGCGGGCGGCGCGGAGTGAATCCATGGCGACCGCGCCGGCCATCGCAGACCAAGATCGCGGGCTGACGCGGCTGCGGCTGCGCGTGCGCGGCGCGGTGCAGGGCGTCGGCTTCCGCCCCTTTGCTTATGGCCTGGCGACGCGGCTCGAACTCGGCGGTTTCGTGCGCAACGGACCGGACGGCGTGGTGGTCGAGATCGAGGGCGCACGCGCCGGCGAGTTCGTCGACTCCCTGCGCGCCGCGGCCCCACCGCTCGCGCGGATCGATGCGATCGAGGTCGAACGGTTGATCCCGCTCGGCGCTGCGGGTTTTGCCATCACGGCAAGCGAGCACGGACCGGCGCGCACGTGCATCGTGCCCGATACCGCCGTGTGCGAGGCCTGCCTCGACGATCTGTTCGATCCGGCAAGCCGCTTCTATCTTTATCCGTTCGTCACCTGCACGCATTGCGGCCCGCGCTTCACGCTGACCCACAAACTCCCCTATGACCGGCCGCAGACCGCGATGGCGCCGTTCGCGATGTGCGCGGCCTGCGCCCATGACTATAGCGAGCCGACAAATCGCCGCTTTCACGCCGAGCCGATCGGATGTCCCACCTGCGGACCGCAGCTCTCGCACCCGGTCGAAGCGATCGTTGCAGCCATCCGCACCGGGCAGATCGTGGCGCTGAAAGGGATCGGCGGCTTCCACCTGATGTGCGATGCGCAGAACGAGCGCGCGGTCGCCGAGCTGCGCCGGCGCAAGGCACGCGAGGCCAAGCCCTTCGCCGTGATGGTCGCCAATCTTGCTTCGCTCGACCGCGTCGTGGTTTCAACGCAGGCCGAGCGCCGCCTCATCACCGCGCCGACCCGCCCCATTGTGCTGATGCAAAGCCGCGACGCGCTCGCGCCTTCGATCGCCCCTCAGCTCAGGCAGATCGGGGTGATGCTGCCCTACGCGCCGCTGCATCATCTGATCTTTCATGTCGCCGCAGGAAAGCCGGCGGGCAGCGCTGCGCGTCATGCCGCGAACCACCTCGTCTTGGTGGCAACGAGCGCCAATCCCGGCGGCGAGCCGCTCGTCATCGGTGATGAGGAAGCGCGGGAGAAGCTCACAGGGATTGCCGACCTGATCGTCACCCATGACCGCGCCATCGTCAGCCGCGCCGATGATTCCGTTATGGGGATCGTGGATGGCGCACCCGCCTTCCTGCGGCGCGCCCGCGGCTTTGTGCCGGAGCCGATCGACCTTGGAAGCGACGGGCCGAATGTGCTCGCGGTCGGCGCCCATCTGAAAGCAACCGTGACGGTGACGCGCGGACGCGAAGCGTTCGTCTCGCCCCATATCGGCAGTCTCGACAATGCCGCAACGGTCCGCGCCCATGCCGAGGCGGCCCACCATCTCCTCGACATACTGGACGTCGTACCGGAAGCGGTCGCCTGCGACCTGCATCCCGATTTCCACTCGACGCGCTTTGCCGAACGGTCGGGCCTGCCGATCGTTCGCGTGCAGCATCACGCCGCCCATGTCGCGGCCATTGCCGCCGAGCACGGCGTGACCGGCCCCGTTCTTGGCGTAGCGCTCGATGGCCACGGGCATGGCGATGACGGCGGTGCCTGGGGCGGCGAGATCATGATCGTCGACGGCTCCGCCTGGCGGCGGCTTGGCCATCTTGCCCCGCTTGCTTTGCCCGGCGGCGATCGCGCGGCGCGCGAGGCGTGGCGGATGGGCGTTGCCGCGCTCGCCGCGCTCGGGCGGCTTGATCGAGCCGCCGGGGTATTCGCTGACGTTCCGGCGGCGGTGGAGCTTGCCCGCCTGCTGCGCGCGGGCCTTGCCGTACCGATGACGACGAGTGCCGGCCGCCTGTTCGATGCCGCGGCGGCGCTGCTCGGCGTGTGCCTCCACCAGCGCTACGAGGCGCAGGCGGCGGCCGAGCTCGAAGCGCTGGTGCGCGCGCCGCGTACGCTCGCGGGCGGTTATTTTGTCGACGGGGGTGTTCTCGACTTCCGCCCGTTACTCGCGGCGCTGAGTGAGCCGGGCCTGTCGCCGCGCGAAGGCGCCGAGCTTTTCCACGGCACGCTCGCCGCAGGACTCGCCGAGTGGATTGTGTCGATCGCCACGGCGCATGGCCATACGCGCATCGCCCTTGGTGGCGGCTGCTTCTTGAACCGCGTGCTGACGGAAGACCTGTGCGACCGCCTGCGCGCACGCGGCTTCGATCCGCTGCTCGCCCGCGCGGTGCCGCCCAATGACGGCGGCCTGTCGCTGGGACAGGCTCTTGTCGCGCGGCAGCAGATCGATGCGCAAGCGCGGCCGCAATGCCTCCTTGCAGGTGGGCAGAACAATTCGAACCAAAAAACAGAAGAACAAAAAGACGGGGAAGGAACGCCGAAACATGTGTCTTGCGATTCCGGCGCGCGTCACTGAGCTTCTTGCCGACGACATGGCGCGCGTCAGCCTCGACGGGGTGACCAAACTCGTATCGGTCGCGCTGGTCGAGGACGTGCGCGTGGGCGATTACATCGTCCTGCATGTCGGTTATGCGCTCGCCAAGATCGACGAGGCGGAGGCCGAACGTACGCTCGCGCTTCTGCAGGAAGCGGCAAGCGCGGCGGGGCCTGTAGGAGCCGCGCCGTGAGGTATGTCGATGAGTATCGCGACGGGCGGCTTGCCGGGGCGATCGCCGAACGCATCGCTGCCGAGACCATGTCTCATCGCGACTACCATTTCATGGAGTTTTGTGGCGGGCACACGCATGCGATCTCGCGCTACGGCATCGAGGATTTGCTGCCCGAGACCATCCGAATGATCCACGGGCCAGGCTGTCCGGTCTGCGTGCTGCCGATCGCGCGCATCGATCACGCGATCCGGCTTGCCGAGCGCCCCGAGGTCACGCTGTGCACCTATGGCGACCTGATGCGCGTGCCCGGCTCGCACGGGACGAGCCTGCTCAAAGCCAAGGCGGCCGGTGCCGATATCCGCATGGTCTACTCGACCCTCGATGCGGTGCGTATTGCCGAAGCCGAGCCCGGCCGCGAGGTCGTGTTCTTCGCGATCGGTTTTGAGACCACGACGCCGCCCACGGCACTGGCGATTCGCCTCGCCGAGAAGAAGCGCCTCGTGAATTTCAGCGTGTTCTGCAACCACGTGATCACGCCGGCCGCGATCGCCAGCATTCTCGATCATCCCGATGTCCGCCGGCTCGGCCGCGTCCGCATCGACGGCTTTGTCGGGCCCGCCCATGTCTCGACGGTGATCGGCACGCAGCCTTATGCATTTTTCGCCGAGGAATATGAGAAGCCGGTGGTGGTCGCCGGCTTCGAGCCGCTCGACGTGATGCAGGCCATACTCATGCTGGTGCGGCAGGTCAACGAAGGCCGCCACGAGGTCGAGAATCAGTATATCCGTGCCGTCAGTGCCGACGGCAATCTCAAGGCGCAGAGCGAAGTCGCGCAGGTGTTCGAATTGCGCGAGTCGTTCGAATGGCGTGGACTCGGCGTCGTGCCCTACAGCGCCCTGCGGCTGCGCGATGCGTTTGCGCGCTACGACGCCGAGCGGCGGTTTCCTGTTGTGGTCGAGCCCGTGCGCGACAACCCCACCTGCGAATGCGGGGCAATCCTGCGCGGCGTCAGGAAACCTACCGATTGCAGGATATTCGGAACGGCCTGCACGCCGGAGACGCCGGTCGGCTCCTGCATGGTGTCGGCCGAGGGGGCCTGCGCCGCGCATTGGACCTATGGTCGCTTTCGCGTGCAAGCATCGGGCGAAGCACGAGGGGTCGTTTCGTGAACCTGATGAATGCAAAGCCGTTTCGGCGAAACCTCGACCTTGCAAACGGGCGGGTCGATCTCTCACACGGCTCGGGCGGGCGGGCGATGGCGCAGCTCATCGCCGACATTTTCCTTGAAGCGCTCGACAATGACTGGCTACGCCAAGGCAACGACCAGGCCGCCTTCGAGGTGCCGGCCGGCCGTCTGGTGATGTCGACCGATGGCTATGTCGTCTCGCCTCTGTTTTTCCCCGGCGGCGATATCGGCTCGCTCGCCGTGCATGGCACCATCAACGATATCGTCATGGCGGGGGCCCGCCCGCTGCATCTGTCGGCGAGCTTCATCATCGAGGAGGGCTTTGCGCTCGCGGACCTGCTAAAGATTGCGCAGAGCATGGGCGATGCCTCGCGTGCGGCGCAGGTGCCGGTCATCACCGGCGACACCAAGGTGGTGGAACGCGGCAAGGCCGACGGCGTGTTCATCACGACGGCGGGCGTCGGCATCGTCCCAGCGGGGCTTTCCCTCTCCGGCGACCAAGTGCGGCCGGGCGATGTCGTGATGCTCTCCGGCACGCTCGGCGATCACGGCATCGCGGTTATGTCCAAGCGGCAGAACCTCGAGTTCGAGACGCAGATCGTATCGGACTCCGCACCCCTGCACGGGCTCGTCGCCGACCTCGTCGCCGCGGCGGGGCCGTCACTGCGCACGATGCGCGATCCGACCCGTGGCGGGCTTGCCGCAACGCTGAACGAGCTTGCGCATCAATCCGGCGTCGGCTTCCGTGTCGAGGAAGACACGATCCCGGTCAAGCCCGAGGTCGCCGCGGCATGCGAATTGCTGGGTCTCGACCCGCTCTATGTCGCCAACGAAGGCAAGCTCATCGCCATCCTTGCGCCCGAAGGCGCGGCCGCCGCGCTCGCGACGATGAAGGCGCACCCGCTCGGCCGCGATGCCGCGATCATCGGTGCGGCGATCGCCGACGATAATCGCTTCGTGCAGATGATCACTGCGTTCGGCGGCGGGCGCATCGTCGACTGGCTGTCGGGCGAGCAATTGCCGCGCATCTGCTAGCGCACGATCCCGAAAAGTTGCAGACTTTTCGGACAAGATCATGCGAGAGGAAACAAAGAGAAAAGAGAGCGTGGTTGATTCAAGGCGAAGCGATCACGCTCTGATTACGCTTTCCGAGTGATTGCTTTGGGCTAGAATCCTATAACCTCCCCCTGAAAGGGGGAGGTCGGCGAGCGGCGCAGGCAAGCTTGCGCAGCCTGCGCAGGCTTGGCTGCGTGCTCGACGGGAGGGGGTCAACAGGAC
>JANQIP010000105.1 GCA_028282095.1 Xanthobacteraceae bacterium
AAAGTTGGGAGACTTTTCGGGCAAGATCATGCGACCAAGCAAAGAAGCGCATGATCCCGAAAAGTTGGGAGACTTTTCGGGCAAGATCATGCGATGAAACAAAGATCACGAAAGCGCGATTGATTCAAAGAGCAGCAATCGCGCTCTGAGTGCAGGATTTTGTCTGCGGCGACCCAAATTCGGCGCACGGCAATCGGACGATGGCGAACGGCGCGCAACCGGCCGGCTCCCACCTCTCGGAAAACGTGAGCAAACGCGGGCCTGCCGCACGGCAGTCAATGGATGGATATCCTTCGCCACGGCCCGGGGGTGACGCTTTCGTGACGCCGGCGGTCTGATATCCTTAAATTCTAATCGGGCGAGTTTGGCACAGCCGTGCCGATCCTATATGTCGGATGCCGATCAGGCCAGGAGGAGCAATGATCCCCGCAACTGAACCCGTGGCCGGCCTGCCCGACATGAAAGTGTCGGTGCGGCAGCTCTTCGGTATCGACAGCGATATGGAGGTGCCGGCCTATTCCGAACCGGACGAGCACGTCCCGGAAGTCGACACCGACTACCGGTTCGACCGCGCGACCACGCTTGCGATCCTCGCGGGCTTTGCCAAGAACCGGCGGGTGATGGTCACGGGCTATCACGGCACCGGCAAATCGACCCATATCGAGCAGGTCGCGGCAAGACTCAACTGGCCGTGCGTGCGCGTCAATCTCGACAGCCATATCAGCCGCATCGATCTCATCGGCAAGGATGCGATCGTGATCCAGGACGGCCAGCAGATCACCGAGTTTCGCGACGGTATCCTGCCCTGGGCGTTGCAGCACAATGTCGCTTTGTGTTTCGACGAATACGATGCCGGCCGTCCCGACGTGATGTTCGTGATCCAGCGCGTGCTCGAAGTGTCAGGCCGGCTCACTTTGCTCGACCAGAACAAGGTGATCAAGCCGCATCCGGCCTTCCGCCTGTTCGCGACCGCCAACACCGTCGGCCTTGGCGATACCAGCGGCCTCTATCACGGCACCCAGCAGATCAACCAGGGCCAGATGGACCGCTGGTCGATCGTCACCACCTTGAACTATCTGCCGCACGACAATGAAGTGGATATCGTGCTCGCCAAGGCGAAGCACTATCGCACCGAGCAGGGCCGCGACATCGTCAACAAGATGGTCCGGCTCGCCGACCTCACGCGCAATGCGTTCATGAACGGCGATCTGTCGACCGTCATGAGCCCGCGCACGGTGATCACCTGGGCCGAGAACGCCGACATTTTCAACGATGTCGGCTTTGCCTTCCGGGTGACCTTTCTCAACAAATGCGACGAGCTTGAGCGTCCCCTGGTGTCCGAGTTCTACCAGCGCTGCTTCGGCCAGGAGCTGCCCGAAAGTTCGATCAATGTGGCGCTGAGCTGATCGGCGGCCGTGCCGTTTCATGCATTATCATGGCCTCGAATTTCAAAGGTAAGCCCGCGGCCAAAGAGGCCCCGAACGAGCCGTTCAAGCGGGCGGTGACGGGGTGCCTGCGGGCGATCGCGCGCAAGCCGGAGATCGAGGTCGCCTTCGCCGCCGAGCGACCCGGCATGGCGGGCAACAAGGCGCGCCTGCCCGAGCCGCCGCGCAAGCTGTCCGAGGACGATGCCGCCATCGTGCGTGGGCATGCCGATGCGATCGCGCTGCGCATGGCCTGTCACGACAAGGCCGTGCACCGCAAGCTCCTGCCCGGCGGCCAGCAGGCACGGGCGGTGTTCGAGGCGGTGGAGCAGGCGCGGGTCGAGGCGATCGGCGCCCGCCGGATGATCGGGGTTGCGCGCAATCTGGGCTCGATGCTGGACGATCGCTTCCACCGTGGTCGCTATGACGAGATAACCGACCGTGCCGACGCGCCGATCGAGGATGCGTTGGCAATGATCGTGCGGGAGCGGCTGACCGGGACGAGCGCACCACCCGCGGCGCGCAAGATCGTGGAACTGTGGCAGCCCTGGATCGAGTCGCGCGCCGGCCGCGATCTCGACCGTCTCGGCAAGCTGATCGAGGACCAGCGCCGCTTCGGTGACGTCGTCCACGATTTGTTGGACGCGCTCGAAATGGGAGACGAACGTTCGAGCACTGAAGACGAGGACGCCTCTGACACCGGCAGCGACGAGGAGCGTCAGGACGATCAGGGCCAGGACGGCCAGTCGGCGCAGTCCGAAGATGCCGAGCGCATGACGGTCGAGCAGTCCGAGGCCTCGCCCGATCAATTGCCGGAAACGGCGACGGAAACGCTCGATGCCCCGTCGGCGGAAATGCCCGACGAGTCGGAGACCGGCGAGGTCGAGAGTAGCGCCGAGCCGTGGCGCACGCGCCAGAGGCAGAACGAGCCGCGGGGGCCGCAATATCGGCCCTTCACCAGCAAGTTCGACGAGACCATGGGCGCGGAGGAGTTGTGCGAGCCGGACGAACTCGAGCGCTTGCGCGGCTATCTCGACAAGCAGCTTGCCAATCTCCAGGGCGTGGTCGCGCGGCTCGCCAACCGGCTGCAGCGCCGCCTGATGGCGCAGCAGAACCGCGCCTGGGAGTTCGACCTCGAAGAGGGCATGCTCGACCCGGCGCGGCTTACGCGTATCATCGTCGATCCGCTGCATCCCCTGTCGTTCAAGCGCGAACGCGACACCAATTTCCGCGACACGGTGGTCACGCTCCTGATCGACAATTCCGGTTCGATGCGCGGCCGGCCGATCACGGTCGCGGCGACCTGTGCCGATATTCTCGCGCGCACGCTCGAGCGCTGCGGCGTGAAGGTTGAGATTCTCGGCTTCACCACGCGGGCATGGAAGGGGGGGCAGTCGCGCGAGGCCTGGCTTGCCGCCGGCAAGCCCGCCAGTCCCGGCCGGCTCAACGATCTGCGCCACATTGTCTACAAGGCGGCGGATGCGCCGTGGCGGCGTTCGCGCAAGAATCTCGGCCTGATGATGCGCGAGGGGCTGCTCAAGGAGAATATCGACGGCGAGGCGCTCGACTGGGCGCACAAGCGGCTGCTGGGGCGGCCGGAGTCGCGCAAGATCCTCATGATGATCTCCGACGGCGCCCCGGTCGACGATTCGACACTGTCGGTCAATTCCGGCAATTTCCTCGAACGACATCTGCGCTTTATCATCGAGGATATCGAGCAGCGCTCGCCGGTCGAACTGATCGCCATCGGCATCGGTCACGACGTCACCCGCTATTACCGGCGCGCCGTCACCATCGTCGATGCGGAAGAACTGGGTGGCGCGATGACCGAGAAACTGGCCGAGCTGTTCGACGAGCAGGCGGTTGCGCCGGCCCGCCCGACCAGGCGGCGGCTCGACGCGTGAGCGGGATTGCGACGCGCCTGCATGTGTCGGTGCGGGCCGCCGCCGGCACGCTTGTGCTTGCGATCCTCATTGGCACGCTGGCGGTACCGGGGGGGACCGTACGCGCGTCCAGCGGCGCGACCTCAATCGTTGTCAAGGCTCGCGCCATCGACGCTTTCAAGGTGACCGAACCGGAACGAAGGCGGTTCGGACTCCTGCGCTTCCGTGGCGGCCTCGAACTGAGATCCTCGTCGCGCAAATTCGGCGGGCTTTCGGCCCTGCACATGGCGGCCGATGGCGAAAATTTCGTTGCGCTCACCGACAAGGGATCGTGGTTCACCGGCCGGATCGTCTATCGCGGCGTGCGGCCGGTCGGGATCGCCGATGCCGTGATGGCGCCGGCGCTCGCCTCCGACGGCCGCCCGCTCTCGAAGCGCGGCTGGTACGATACCGAAGCGCTCGCCGAGAATCGTGGCTGGTTCTATGTCGGTATCGAGCGGGTCCATCGGATCGTGCGGTTCAACTTCGCCCGTGACGGTGTGCGGGCGCGGGCGCGACCGGTCGCAAGGCTGCGATCCTTGCCCAATAATCGCGGGATCGAGGGCCTCGTCTTCGTGCCGAAAGGGCTGCCTCTGGCCGGCACGCTGATCGCGTTTTCGGAGCGCAGCCTCGATCGCGCCGGCAACCTGCGTGCCTTCCTCATCCGCGGACGCAAGCGCAGCACCTTCACGGTCCGACGCTCCCGCGATTTCGACATCAGCGATGCCGCGCTGCTGCCGTCCGGCGACGTGTTGCTGCTCGAGCGCCGCTTCTCCTGGACGACCGGCGTTGCAATCAGGCTGCGCCGTATCAAGCTGTCGTCGATCGCGCCCGGCGCGCGCGTCGACGGCCCGGTGCTGCTGTTTGCCGATCTCGGATATGAGATCGACAATATGGAAGCTTTAGGCGTTCACCGCACGGCGCGCGGCGAAACGGTGCTGACGCTGCTGTCGGACGACAATTTCTCGGCCTTGCAACGCACTTTGCTGCTGCAGTTCACGCTGCTCGACGAGTAGGCTCGCGTTGTCGTTGTTCGTGCGCCGTCAGGGCCGACGCATGATCTTGTCCGAAAAGTCTGCCAACTTTTCGGGATCATGCTCTAGGCGAGGGGTATTCCCGCTTTCGCGGGGAATGAACGGAATCGAGGAAGTCGCCGTGGCGAGGGCGCGGCGATAGGTCGCCTTATGCCGGCGTGGCGACCGACGTTGTTGCGATCGGGGGGTCTCAAGAAGAGCGTGGCGTTTTTTCGCGCTGCACACCGACACCGATATGGTGCACCAAGAGCGGCCGGCCGTCGGCAGCCGCTCGCAACCGGCGGCACTTGCGTGATTGTTTTGGAGGATCGTCAGGCGGAATGAAACTCGCGCTCATCGCCCTCATCCCATTTTTCGGAGCGCTGCTTCCGCCCTTCACGGCTCGGTCGGGGCGCGACCTATGCATGGCGGTCACCGCCGCGGTGACCCTTTGCGCGCTGCTCCTTCTGCTCAGCGAGGTCCCAAGTGTCTATGCCGGCGAGGTGGTGCGCTGGTCGGTCGAATGGGTGCCGCAGCTCGGGCTCGCGTTCAGCTTCCGGCTCGACGGCCTCGCGCTGTTCTTTGCCGCGCTCATTCTCGGCATCGGCCTGCTGATCATCGTCTATGCGCGCTACTATCTGACCCGCTCCGATCCGATCGGCCGCTTCTATGCCTATCTGCTGGCCTTCCAGGGGGCGATGGTCGGCATTGTGCTGAGCGACAACATTCTTTTGCTGCTCGTATTCTGGGAACTGACGAGCCTCACCTCGTTCCTGTTGATCGGCTATTGGAGCGGCGAGCCCGCCTCGCGGCGCGGCGCCCGCATGGCGCTGGTCATGACGGGCGGTGGCGGCCTCGCCCTGATCGCCGGAATGCTCATGCTGGGCCACATCGCCGGCTCCTACGAGCTGACCGAGATTCTCGCGCGCGGCGATCAGATCAAGGCGTCGCCCCTCTACCTTCCGGCGCTGTTGCTGATCCTGCTCGGTGCCTTCACCAAGTCCGCCCAGTTCCCGTTCCATTTCTGGCTGCCGCAGGCGATGGCGGCGCCGACCCCGGTGTCGGCCTATCTGCACTCGGCGACGATGGTGAAGGCCGGCGTCTTTCTCCTCGCCCGGCTGTGGCCGGCGCTTTCCGGCACCGACGAGTGGTTCCTGATCGTCTCCCTTACCGGCATCGTCACCATGACGGTCGCGGCCTGGATCGCGCTGTTCAAGGAAGACCTGAAGGCGCTGCTCGCCTACTCGACCGTCAGCCATCTCGGCTTCATGACGATGCTGCTCGGCTTCGGAACGCCGATCGCGGCGGTCATCGCGGTGTTCCACGTCCTCAATCACGCGACCTTCAAGGCGGCGCTGTTCATGTGCGCCGGCATTATCGACCATGAGACGGGCACGCGCGATTCCCGCAAGCTCGGCGGCCTGCTCGTGCTGATGCCGATCACCTCGACACTGGCGCTGATCGCCACTGCCTCGATGGCGGGCCTGCCGCTCACCAATGGGTTCCTGTCCAAGGAGATGATGCTGGAGCAGGCCGCGCATACCGCCTATGCCGGCGTCACCTGGCTGTTCCCGGTGCTGGCGACGCTGGCTGCGCTGTTTTCGGCCGCCTATTCGTTCCGGCTCGCGGTCGACACGTTTTTCGGTCCCGTGCCGCGCGACCTCCCGCACCAACCGCATGACCCGTCCCCCGGGATGTGGCTGCCGGTGGCGATCCTCATCGTGCCGGTGATCGCGATCGGGATCATGCCGGAGCTCTTCGCCGGAGCGATCGTGCGCAACACGGCCGAGGCCGTGATCGGGCAGGCGCCCCCTGCCGTCAAGCTTGCGCTGTGGCACGGCTTGACGCCGGCGCTCGGCATGAGCGTGATCGCCATCCTTGGCGGCGCGCTATTGCTCTTCTTCATCCGCCCGATCGAGACGCTGCGCGCCGCGGTGTGGCGACCGCAGGCCGAGCGCATGTTTACGGCGGTGATCGACGCAGCCGTCGAGGTCGCGCGCCGGTTCATGGCATTCACGCACCGCAATGCCCTGCAAGATTACATGCTGATCATCGCTATTGCCGTGATCGGCGTCGGCGCCTTCGGCTTCTTGACCGGCCAATATGCGCCCGGCGAGCGGCCGATGCTTCCGATGAGTGCGGCGGCGGTGGTCGGCTGGATCGTGCTGGCGGTTGCTTGCATCGCCACCGTCCTCAAGCATCGCAACCGGCTCCTCGTCCTCATTCTGTCGGCCGTCGTCGGCCTGATCGTGTCGCTCGGATTCATGCAGTTCTCCGCGCCCGACCTCGCGCTGACCCAGATCTCCGTCGATGTGGTGACGACGATCCTCCTGCTGCTTGCGCTCAATCTCCTGCCCAAGGAGAGCCCGGTCGAGACGCCGGGCGGCCGGCGGCTCACCGACGGCGCGATCGCGCTGATCGCAGGGATCGGCGTTGCCGGCCTTGCCTATGCGGTGATGACGCGCGGGTTCGAGACCATCTCGGGTTACCATATCGCGCAGTCCAAGCCCGGGGGCGGCGGCACCAATGTGGTCAATGTGATCCTGGTCGACTTCCGCGGTCTCGACACGTTCGGCGAGATCATCGTGCTCGGCATTGCCGGGCTCACCATAGCCGCGCTCCTGAGTTCGGCGCTGCGCGGCGCGGCGGCGCGCCGGCTCGACGCGATGCGACCCAACGTGGAAAGCAAGGATGCTCATCCGCTGATGCTGTCCGTGGCAACGCGCGTCCTGCTGCCGCTCATCCTCACCGCCGGGCTCTATATCCTGCTGCGCGGGCATAATCTGCCAGGCGGCGGCTTCATCGCCGGGCTGGTGGTCGCGATCGCCCTCATCATGCAATACATCGCCAGCGGCTATGCGTGGGCCGAGTCGCGTTTGCGCTTCGATGCGGCCGCGATGATCGGCGGCGGCGTCACCATGGCAGGCGCCATCGGATTGGCGTCGCTCGCCTTCGACTGGCCGTTCCTGACCAGCACCTTCGGCTATGTGCCGCTGCCGCTGATCGGCGAGGTCGAAGTCACCTCGGCCATGGTGTTCGACATCGGCGTCTTCTTGACGGTGGTGGGAACCGTGCTGCTGTCGCTCGCCACGATCTCGCGCGTCGAGCATCGGGCGGAAAAGGCGTCGGAGCGGAACATAGCGGCAAAGCCGGCAGACGCCGCGCCGGCCGCGCCCGCAGCGCAAGAACCGGCCGTCGTCGCCGGCGGAGCAGGTGAATAGATGGAACTCCTCGTCGCCAGCGCAATCGGGCTTCTCACTGCCGTCGGTGCCTATCTGGTGCTGCGCCGGCGTACCTTTCCGGTCGTCATCGGACTGTTGTTCCTGTCCTATGCCGTCAATCTGTTCCTGTTCGTGATGGGCCGGCTCGCCATCGACAAACCCGCTATCTACAGCCCGGACGTGGCCGGCTATGCCGATCCGCTTCCCCAGGCCCTGACGCTGACCGCGATCGTGATTTCCTTCGGCATGACGGCGCTCATCGTCGTGCTTTCGCTGCGTGGCTTTCTCGAGACCGGCGCCAACGACGTAACAATCGGGCCCGATGACATGCAGCGGACGTTCGGCTCCCAGCAGAAGCGGTCCGGCCATGAATAACTGGATCATCCTTCCGGTCCTGCTGCCGGCGATGACGGCCGCGTTTCTCGTGCTCGCGGTGCGTTACAATCTGGCGAGCCAGCGCATCCTGTCGACCGGCGCATGCATTGTTCTGCTGGCGGCGGCGATCGGCTTGTTCATGCTGGCAAGCGATGGGGTCGTGCGCCCGCTCTATGTCGGTGCGTGGCCGGCGCCGTTCGGGATTGTGCTGGTACTCGACCAGCTCTCGGCCTTGATGCTGCTTCTGACCGCCGCCCTCGCATTCATCGTGCTTTGCTTCGCGTTGTATGGCTGGGACCAACGTGGGCCGTATTTCCACCCGCTGTTCCAGTTCCAGCTTCTCGGCATCAACGGCGCCTTCCTCACCGGCGACGTGTTCAACCTGTTTGTCTTCTTCGAGGTGATGCTGATCGCCTCCTATGGTCTGATGCTGCATGGAGGCGGGCGCTGGCGGCTGAAGGCCGGTTTCCACTATGTCGCCATCAACCTGATCGCTTCGACCGTGTTTCTGTTCGCCATCGGATTGATCTATGGCGTCACCGGCACGCTCAACATGGCCGATCTTGCGGTGAAGGTGCCGCAGGTCGCACCCGGCAGTGAGGCATTGCTGCGCACCGGCGCGGTGCTGCTGTTCTCGGTGTTCGCGGTGAAGGCGGCGCTGGTGCCGCTGCATTGGTGGCTGCCGGGCGCCTATGGCGCCGCCTCGGCGCCGGCCGCCGCCTTGTTCGCAATCATGACCAAGGTCGGCGCCTATTCCATCATCCGTTTCGACACACTGGTGTTCGGGCCGCAGGCGGGTCCCCTTGCCGGCGTGATCGATCCGCTGCTCCTTCCGGCGGCGCTGATTACGCTTGCCGTGGGGGCGGCGGGCGTGCTGGCGAGCACGCGGCTGCTCGACCTGGTCTGTTTCTCGGTCGTCGCTTCGATGGGAACGCTGCTGATCGCCGTCGATCGTCTCGATGCGCCCGGTCTTGGCGCCGCCCTGTATTACCTCGTGCACAGCACCGCGATCAGCGCCGCGCTGTTCCTGCTCGTCGATGTCGTTGCGAGCGAGCGCGGTCCGGCCGCCGACACGCTGCGTCCGGCGGAGCAGGTGTCGCGCCCGATGCTCTATTCCGGGTTCTTCCTGCTTGCCGGCATCGCCATGGTCGGCATGCCGCCGCTCTCCGGCTTTGTCGGCAAGCTGCTGATTCTCGACGCCACCCGCAACTCGGCCCATGTCGCCGCGACCTGGTCGACCATTCTCGGTGCGAGCCTTATCATGCTGGTCGGCTATGCGCGGGCGGGCAGCACCGTCTTCTGGGCCGCCGCTTCCGATAAGCTGCGCGTCGAGGCGGTGCCGACACTGACGATCCCGGGACCGGTGCTGATCATCGCCATTCTGCTGGCGACCACCGCGCTACTCAGCCTGTTCGCCGGACCGGTCATGGCGTTCGCCGATGCGACGGCACGCCAGCTGTTGGAGCCCGCGGGTTACGTGAGCGCCGTGCTTGAAGGCTCGCCAGCGACGCCGGGAGGCTCGCCATGATGGAACGCATCCTGCCCCACCCGATCCTGAGCGCCGTGCTGGCGCTTGTTTGGGTCCTGCTGATCAACGATTTCTCCGTCGGCTCGATCGTCATGGGCGTGCTGGTGGGGCTCGTCGTCGCCAAGCTCACCAGCATCTATTGGCCGGAGCGGCCGCGCCTGCACGATCCCTTGGTTGCGCTCGAATTCCTGGTCGTGGTGATATGGGACATCGTGGTCTCCAACGTCATCGTTGCCTATCTGGTGCTGTTCCGGCGCGGCGACACGCTGCAATCGCGCTTCGTCACGGTTCCGCTCGAGCTGACCTCGCCTGAGGCGATCACCGTGCTGGCGGGAACGATCACGCTGACACCCGGCACGGTCAGCGCCGATCTGAGCGCCGACAAGCGCGCGCTGCTCGTTCACTGCCTCGAGACCGCGGACCCGGAAGGCACCGTGGAACGGATCAAGCAGCGCTACGAGCGCCGATTGAAGAGGATTTTCGAATGATCCCGATCGCCTGCGCCATTGCGGTTGCTGCGACCTGCGTTGCCATGCTGCTCAGCCTCTACCGTCTCCTGCGCGGGCCGGACGTGGTCGACCGCATCCTGGCGCTCGACACGCTCGTCATCAATGCGATTGCCCTCGTCGTCATTGCCGGCATTGTCTATGCGACCCGCATGTATTTCGAAGTGGCGCTGCTGTTCGCCATGGTCGGTTTTCTTTCGACCGTGGCGCTGTGCAAATACCTGCTGCGCGGCAATATCATCGAGTGAGATAGATCATGGCCTTCTGGATCGAGCTCATCATTGCCGCGTTGATCGTGATCGGCGCTTTGTTCCTGTTCGTCGGCTCGCTGGCGCTGGCGCGGCTGCCCGACACGATGCGGCGCCTGCACGGGCCGACCAAGGCGACGACGCTCGGCATCGGAGCGATGCTCATCGCCTCCATGCTGTTTTTTCTCGCAGCAAAGGGCAATCCTTCGGTCGCGGAAATCCTGATCAGCCTGTTCCTGTTCCTGACGGCGCCGGTGTCGGCGCATTTCGTCTCCAAGGCGCATATGCTGCGCAGCAGCGCAGTGCGCGCACAACTCTCGCCCACGGGACGCGCGGTCGACTGGGCGACATTCGAAGCCGAGCCGAAGGAAGCGGGTCCGGGCGGCGCGAAAGAGGCCGGTTCAATCAATGAACCGGAACGTGCGTAACGTAACTCATGCGCTTTCCGCATGATCGCCTCGGGCTGGTCATCATACTATAATTAGGCTGGCATCCTGCGATGTTTGCAGCCCGGTGGAGATCGATTGAGGTATCTCCGCCGAATGCCACGGCGTCGAGACACGCGTGTCGCTTGATCTACTGACGCGCGGCCCAGCGTGCCGCCGCAGCCATATGGGCGATGTGCGCGATCGTGATGATCACCGAAAACAGAATGAGTCCCAGAGAGGCGCTGGATAGCTTGTCTGGATTATACTCTTGCAAGAAGAAAATGAGCAGCCGAACAAGAACAGCAAGGCCAAAGGAAAACCAAAGCGCCAAGAGGCGGGGCGCATACCATGTTGGTTTGCCGTTGAGCCCCCATTGCATGGGAAGCATCGGAGCCTTGATGCTGCCGGCAAAGTGAACGCTGACTGCAGCCATTACGATCAAAGCGATTCCGAAGACGATGTCGCTCATGCTCAAACGTCAGCACTCCAAATCGGGGTTACTATCGAATCGCAAAACTCTTCACGACGGCCTGGGCGAGCGCAGCACTACGGTCCGGCCGTGACCCATGGGATGGGTTGAGCCGAAGGCGAAACCCATCAGCTCTTCGCGGACACCGCTTTTCCATCGATAGCACGATCCCGAAAAGTTGGCAGACTTTTCGGACAAGATTATCCGGCAAAACAAAGAGAAAGAGAGCGCGATCGATTTAACCTGAACGAATCGCGCGCCAGAACGCCACTCGCGGCTACCGGCTCGCGGTCGCTCCGTCCTCTTGAAGGAACGGGCGCACGCGGTCGCCCTCGCGCAGGAAGGTTCCGGCCCGCCGGACCACGAGGTCGCCCTCCTTCAGCCCTTGCTTGATCTCGATACTGCCGCCGGACAGGAGCCCGATCGGCACCGGCCGTGTCTCGATGCGGTTCTCGCGCACGACCTGCACCACCGGGCCGAGCGGGCCATAGAGCACGGCCGAGAGCGGCACGCTCGTCCCACAGCTCGCGCCGACCTCGACCGTGGCGCGACCGAACGTGCCCATCCTCAGGTGCTTCTCGGTCGACGGGTTGGGACTGATGGCGATGCGTGCCTCCCCGGTTTGCGTCTTAACATTGATCTCCGGCGAGATGGTGCGCACTTCTCCGTCGATTTCACCGACGCCGGTAACATCCACTTGCGCGAGCTGACCGACCTTGAGCTTGCCGATGCGGGTCGAAGGGACCTGCACCTGCAGCTCGAATTCCCCGTCGACGATGATGAGAAACATCGGCGGGCCGGCCGCCGACACGATGGCGCCGATCTGCGTCATGATGCGCCCGACGGTCCCGTCGGCCGGCGCTTGCACCGTGAGGGCCGATGACGGAACGTTCGATCGCTCGGGGCGGGCGAGCCGGGCTAGCACCTCTCCCTCGCTGACGCTGTCGCCGTTCTCGATCAATATGTCCGCAACCCGCGCGCCTTGGACGGCGGGGCGCACCTGCAATTGTTCTTTCGGGGTGATCGCGCCGGTCACGCGAACCACGTCCTTGAAACACTCCCGTTTTGCCTTCACCACCGACACCGCCATGCCCCGGGCCGGGTCGGCGCGGGCCGCCGTCGCCATGGCAAGTCCGCCCGCAAGCCCCACAAAGGCGGCGATCGCCAGGCCGCAAAGCCGTACACCCGTCAAGTCTCGCTGGCGCGCATCTCCGCGCCCAATGCGGAGACCGGCTATGTTCACTGGGGTCATATATGCCTCGCGCGGATGAATGCGGTCATCGTGAAGATCGGCGCCCTTTCTCGTCCTGCACCATAGCGCGATCCTCGATCAAGCGCAGGATGCGATGTCCGAAACGTGATTGGGCCCGACGAGAACGATCGTGCGTGTTCCATTTGTTCTGTCGCGCCATCCGGGGAGGAAGTTCGTCCGCTTGCGTGCCATTTCTAGAGCATGGTCCCGAGAGGTGGGCAGACTTTTCGGACAAGATCGTGCGACGAAACAAGGAAAAACAGGGCGCGATCGCTTCGACCTGAGGCGATCGCGCGCTAAAGGCCGACCAGCCTGCGGATGTCCGCGTGGCTTGCGCCGCCGCGGCGCAACTCCCGCAGGCCGGTCGCGCGGGTGGATTTCGCGAGCTTGTTTCCCTGGGCGTCGAGGATCAGTCGATGGTGGCGGTAGGTCGGCGCCGGCAGGTCGAGCAGCACCTGCAACAGGCGATGAATGCTGGTTGCCGCAAACAGATCCTGCCCGCGCACCACATGGGTCACCGCTTGCGCCGCATCATCGACGACGACGGAAAGGTGATAGCTGGTCGGTGTCTCTTTGCGCGCCAGCACGATGTCGCCCCAAGCGGCCGGATCGGCGGGGACGATGCCCGTCTCTCCGTTCGGGCCGCAGCCGGTTTCGACCCAAGTCAACGGCGAGAGCGCATGGTTGGCGATCCGAGCAAGGGCTGCCGCCATGTCGAGGCGCAGCGCGTAAGGCGCGCCGCTTGCGATCCGCCGCGCCCGCTCGGCGACCTCCATCCGGTTTGCTTGTCCCGGATAGAGCGGCGCGCCGTCGGGATCCCGCGGCCAGGCACCGGCACGTTCGCGCTCGGCCACAAGGCGCGCGATCTCGGCGCGGCTCTCAAAGCTCGGATAGACGACACCCATCGCATCGAGCGCACGCAGTGCGGCGCGATAGGCCTCGAACGCCTCGGACTGGCGTCGCACCGGGGTCTCCCACGCAAGGCCGAGCCAGCTAAGATCCTCGGCGATCGCCGTCTCGAACTCCGGCCGGCAGCGCGCCTGATCGATATCCTCGATGCGAAGGAGAAACCGTCCGCCCGCCTGCCGCGCCAGATCGAAGTTCAGGCAGGCGGACAGCGCATGGCCGATATGCAGGAACCCGTTCGGGCTCGGCGCGAAACGGAAAGTCGCAGCAGCATGAGTCACGGCGGGATTAGGTATCAGGCCGGGATACGCCGGTCGGATAGGGCTGGGGCGCCCAAGCGGTGCCGCATGTCCGATCCTTGGCGAGAGGGGCGACGGTCAAGATTGTACCAATTGTCGCGGCGCGCATGCCAGTCTTTGACAAGCAGGCCGAATCTCGCGTTCCATGGGCACAAGTTCCGGAACTGAAGGAACGCCGAGCCGATCACGCCGCCGGTCAGGCTCCAACTGATCATGGCCGACGCAGGAGCGCCGGGGAAGCCGATAGGTGTCGCTTTGTGCGGCGCGTTCTGCGGTGTGATTGTCATAGTTTCGGGCTTCGCGGTCTTGTGTATCATCGCTGAGATCGCCACGTGGCTGCCCGAGGCTTTTTTACCGGAACCGGCGGCAGGGCCCAACAGATGAACACTTCTTTCTTCGGCGAATTATTGCAGACGATTAGCGATCGCGGCCGTGCGCTGATCGACCGCCGCCGCGTCGACCCGGATACCGCCCATTCCGAGAGCCTCGCCGAACTGTGCGAGCAGCTTTTATCGATTCGCGGCGAAGCGTCGGAGGTTGCGCTGGCGCGGGAGATCCTCGCCCGTTATGACGAGCTGACGATCGGCCCGCGTATCGCCTTTTTCGAGACGCTGCTGCTGCGCTTCGGGCCGGACCGGACCCGCATCGAGAAAGCGATCGAAGCCTGGCACGGATCGCAGTCCGAGGAGACCGCGAGCGCGCTCCATATGCAGTGCGAACCACGCCGGCAGGAGCTGTTCCGGCGGCTCAATCTCGCGCCACAGGGCACCGCGGCGCTGGTGCGCATGCGCGAGCATCTGCTCGACGTGATGGTTCGCCGGCCCGAACTCGCGCCGGTCGACAGCGATTTCCGTCATCTCTTCGCCTCATGGTTCAATCGCGGCTTCCTGGTGCTGCGGCATATCGACTGGGCGACGTCCGCCTCGGTGCTCGAAAAGATCATCCTCTATGAGGCAGTGCACCAAATCCATGACTGGAATGACCTGCGGGCCCGCATCGATCCGCCGGACCGGCGCTGCTACGCCTTCTTCCACCCGGCGCTGGTGGACGACCCGCTGATCTTCGTGCAGGTGGCGCTGACCCGCGAGATACCGTCGGCGATTGCGCCGATCCTCGCGCCGAACCGCGTCCCGCTCGACCCGGATCGGGCGACCACGGCGGTGTTCTACTCGATCTCCAACTGCCAGCGCGGCCTTGCCGGCGTCACCTTCGGCAACTTTCTGATCAAGCAGGTGGTCGCGGAGATCTCGCGCGAGTTTCCACGGCTGGGGACCTATGTGACGCTCTCGCCCTCTCCCGGCTTTTCGAAGTGGCTCAAGACCGAGCGCGCGACGATCGATTCCGCCGGCCTGTCGGAAGGCGACCGGACCATCCTTGCCCGGCTTGACCAGGACGACTGGTGGACCGATCAGGCAGCGCTCACCGAGCTGCGCGATCCCATCATGCGTGCGGCCGCGACCTATTACATGACGGGGCGGGACCGGCGCGGGCTTCCGATCGACCCGGTTGCACGCTTCCATCTTGGCAACGGGGCGCGGCTCGAACGGCTGAATTGGCCTGCTGACCTGTCCCCGCGGGGGCGCGACCAGTCCTACGGCCTGATGGTCAACTATCTCTACGACCTCGGCGACATCGAGAAGAACCACGAAGCCTTCGCCGAGACGCGCGCCGTCATCGCCGCGAGCGCCGTGCGCAAAATAGCCCGCCCGGCGCGGGCGGCGGCCCCAGCGCCGGCCAAGGTCGAGCCGGCCGCGCCGTCCGCCTGATAGCGGACCATGTCGGGCAGTTTATTCGACCTCATCCGCAGCCGCATCCCGTCTGCGGACACGATCCTGATCGAAACGGCGGACGGCGGCGCGCGCATCAGCTATGGCGAGATGCTCACCCGCTCCGCCCGCCTCGCCGGGGCGCTGGTGCGGCGCGGCGTGAAGCCTGGCGACCGCGTGGCGGTGCAGGTCGAAAAGTCGCCGGAAAACGTCATGCTGTTGCTCGCGGTGCTTCGCGCCGGTGCCGTCTATCTGCCGCTCAACACCGCCTATACGACTGCCGAACTGGATTATTTCGTCGGCGACGCCAAGCCGAGCCTTCTCGTATGCGATCCAGATAAACGCGAGGGACTGGCCGCTATTGCCGCAGCCCGCAACGCGGCGCTCGAGACGCTCGATGCCGACGGCAAGGGCTCGCTCACAGAGCTTGCCGCTACGGCGCCCGCCGATTTCGGCGATGTCTCGCGCGAGGAAACGGACCTTGCAGCGATCCTCTACACCTCGGGCACGACCGGCCGCTCCAAGGGGGCGATGCTGAGCCACGGCAATCTTGGCTCGAACGCCGCCGTGCTGGCGGATTACTGGCGCTTCACCGAACGTGACGTGCTGCTGCACGCGCTGCCGCTCCATCACACGCACGGGCTGTTCACGGCGACAGTGACGCTGATGCTCGCCGGCGGGAGCATGCTGTTTCTGCCGCGATTCGACGCCGACGAGGTACTCCGCCTCTTGCCCAAGGCGACAACGATGATGGGCGTGCCGACCTTCTACACGCGGCTGCTGCAGCATCCTGCGCTGACGCGCGAGGCCTGCGCGCATATGCGGCTGTTCACCTGCGGTTCGGCGCCGCTCCTTGCCGAAACGCATCGCGCCTTCTTCGAGCGCACCGGCCATGCCATTCTCGAGCGTTACGGCATGACCGAGACCGGCATGAACACCTCGAACCCGTATGATGGCGCGCGCATCGCCGGCACGGTCGGCTTCCCGTTGCCCGGCGTCGACCTGCGCATCGCCGACATGGAGAGCGGCCGGCTGCTGCCCCAGGGCGAGATCGGCATCATCGAGGTGCGCGGACCGAACGTCTTTTCCGGCTACTGGCGCATGCCGGAGAAGACCGCGACCGAGTTCCGCCCGGACGGCTTCTTCATCACCGGCGATGTCGGCCGGATCGATGCGCGCGGTTATGTCCATATCGTCGGCCGCGCCAAGGACTTGATCATTTCCGGCGGCTTCAACGTCTATCCGAAGGAGGTGGAGAGCGAGATCGACGCGCTGCCGGGCGTCGTCGAATCCGCGGTGATCGGCTGCCCGCACCCCGATTTCGGCGAGGGCGTGACTGCGGTGGTGGTGGCGCAGGAGGGCGCGGAGATGACCGAGGCGTCCGTTATCGCCGCGCTCGAGGCGCGGCTCGCGAAATTCAAGCTGCCCAAGCGCGTCGTCTTCATTGCCGATCTGCCGCGCAATACCATGGGCAAGGTGCAGAAAAACGCACTGCGGGAAGTGAACAAGGCGATTTTCTTATAAGCCGGACCCACCACATCTTTTTCCGGCTTAACCTCTCCCCGCTTGCGGGGAGAGGTCGGATTGTCGAAGCGTCAGCTTCGGCAATCCGGGTGAGGGGCAAACATCCGCGATGCAAATCAGCCTGAAACGATGACGCGATCCCAGGGCTACCGCGTTCCGCGCTCTCGGAACAACGATAGTCTGACAAACGCAACTGGCGTGCTTGAAACGATCTCAGGCGCCTTGGCAGCGCCCCAGCCCCCTCACCCGCCGCGCTTCGCGCGTCGACCTCTCCCCGCAGGCGGCTATTGGATTCACACATTTTGGAGGCTGAGGGTGGCGCCGTATCTGATGCGCTGGAAGTCGTCGAGACCGCGGCGCATGACGCGGGGGCCTGGTTTG
>JANQIP010000235.1 GCA_028282095.1 Xanthobacteraceae bacterium
TCGCATTGTGTTGGTGCCGCATCACAAAGCATCGAATTAGCTAGTGTTTCTTACCTGACAGTCCGGGGTCGGACCGTCAGAGAAGGAAACACTAGAGCGCGATCCATTTAAACTGAATCGATCGCACTCTGTTTCTCTTTGTTTTGCCGCATGATCTTGTCCGAAAAGTCTGCAACTTTTCGGGATCATGCTCGAGAGCGCGATACATCCCGGTCGAATTGATCGCCTCAGTTTCTCTTTGTTTGATCGAATGACCTTTTCCGAAAGTTTGCCGACTTTTCGGGATTATGTTTTGGGGCTTGATTACGCCAAATTGAATCGATGGCGCTCAGTTTCTCTTTATTTCGTCGGGTGATTCAGATCTTGAATGGCTCATTCAAGCGCCCACATCACTCGCCGTGATGTCGGATTACTCATGAGACACAGAAGGGATGAGAGATGCGGGTGACGATCATCGCCGCCGCGGCGGCACTGTTGTTTGCAAGCACGTCGGCGTACGCGCAATTCGAGGGGCCCGGCGCCCCGAATGTCAAAACCGTGGCCGAGGCAGAAAAGGCTGCCGAAGATACCAGGGTGACGCTCACGGGACGTATCACTGCCAAGGTTCGAAGCGAAAGTTACAGATTCAAAGACGACACAGGGGAGCTTGAGGCCGAAATTGAGGAAGAGCTCTGGCAAGGCCGCAAATTGACGCCCGACATGCCGATCCGCATCTCCGGTGTCGTGGACCGAGAGCCCTGGGGTGTAACGGTCGAAGTTGACTCGCTTGAGATCATCCCCACGGATACGGCGAGCAAGGAGGGTGACGTCAAGAAACAATAGAGCCGCTTCGGCGCGACCGGAACGCGCGCTGTTTTTCCGAAGCCGCCGTAACGAATGATCGCGGTGGTCGCAGCGTTCGTCAGTTCCCGCCGCGCGCCACAATCGCTTTGGTGCGCCGTCGCGTGCTCTGCTCGGTGAGTGCGGGGAGGCGCGCGCCCGCGCCGCCACCGAGCTTGGCCGGCAAGACCCGGTCGGCGGCAAAGCACAAGGTCACGGTCGTACCCTTGCCGGGCGTTGAATCGATGTGAAGCGCCCCGCCATGCGCCTTCATCAACGCAATGCTCACCGGCAGGCCGAGCCCCGTTCCTTCCTTGTCGCCGCTGCTGAAATTGGCCGACGGCACGAACTCGGTGCCAATCTTGTCGACCGCCTGTTTTTCGATGCCGATGCCGTGATCCATGATCTCGACCGCAATGCCAGCGCTGTCGAGCGCGCGCACGGTTACCCGCACCTTGCCGCCGCGATGCGAGAACTTGATCGCGTTCGAAAGCACATTGAGCAGGACTTGGCGGACGCGCAATTCGTCGGCGCGCAAAGATACCGCGGGCGTTTTGAAATCGAACACGACGATCACCCCCGCCTTGGTCGCGAGCGGGCCGACAAAACTCACCGCGCTCGACACCAGCTTGACGAGATCGACCGGCTCTTCGTTCAATCGCAGCATGCCGGCTTCGATCTTGGCGATGTCGAAGACGTCGTTGATGAGGCCGAGCAGGTGCACACCCGACGAGTGGATGTCGGCGACATAGGACAAATAGCGCTCGTGCTTCAGCCGGCCGTCGATCTCGTTGAGGATCGCATCGGAGAAACCGACAATGGCGTTGAGCGGCGTGCGCAGCTCGTGGCTCATCTTGGTGAGGAAATTCGTCTTGGCGGCGTTCAGCGCCTCGGCGCTCTTCTTCGCCTTGGCAAGCGACTCGCGGGTCTCGTACAGCTCAGTGATCTCACGCAGTGTCGCGGCCCGATAGGCCTCGTCCTCGATCGTGAAGTCGCTCAGTACAACATCGAAATGGCGGTCGCGATCGCGGCGCACCAACGTGATTTCGAACCGCCTCGGCGCTTCCGTCCGCCCGTTGGCGGTCAGGTGCTGGATCAGCGGGCGGATATTGACATCGCGATTGAGAAACAGCCGGTCAGCACGCTTGTCGACGATCTCACTGGCGTGAACGTCAAGCAGTTCGCAGGCGGTCGGATTGCACACGTGAATGAGGCCGCGGCTGTTCGCAATGATGATACCGTCGGTCGCGGTCTCGATGAGCGAATTGGCGCGCTGGCCTTGCTCGGCGGCGCTGCGCTCGGCGCGGCGCAGATCGGTGATGTCCGACAGTGAGAGGATCGCCCCGGTGATCCGCTTCTCGATACGGTGCGCCGACACCTGCATCAGATAAAGCCGGTTGTGAATCTGGATTTCGTCGGCATGTGCGGTCCCGATCCTGAACGCCTCATCCAGCGCCGAGCGCGCGGCCGGAATGGCGTCGAACGCGGCGATGTCGGTCAGATGTAACTGTTCGGACGCCGTCGGCAATTGAAGGATGCGTGTTGCCCGATCATTGCTGCGCACGATGCGGAAGATCGGATCGATCAGGACGATCCCTTCCGCCGAGTTCGCCATGATGCCTTCGAGCTCGCTATTGGCTTCGGCAAGATCATTGGTCTTGACCGAAAGCTCGTCATTGACCGTGGTGAGTTCCTCATTGGTGGCCTGCAGTTCCTCGTTGGCAGTCTCCAGTTCCTCATTCGAGGCCTGCATTTCTTCGTTGGTCGCCTGCAGCTCTTCGTTGGCCGATTGCAGCTCCTCGTTCGAGGTCTCGAGCTCCTCGACGACGGTCTGCAGATTTTCCTTGGTGGCCTTCAGTTCCTGCTCCAGCGCAGTGATCTGCTGCGCCGTAGACTCGTCGAGCTTGCCGGTTGCGACGGTCGTCGGTACCGACGGTGTGTCGTGCTCCTCGAAGCTGACAAGGAGAAGATTCTCCTCGGGGCGCGTGCGTTCGATCGGATGCACTGCAAGGCGTAACGAGCGGCCGCCGTCGCTGCGCTCATGCCTAGCCCCATACTGCGAAACGTGGTCGCGCTGGGCACGATGGAGAAGCACGCGCAGCTCGGCGCGCAAAGTTGAATCAACGATGTTGAGAAGGTTGAGATCGACCTTGCCGCTACTGCTGCCAAGACGCATGAATTGGCTGACGTCGCCGAAGAAATGCATCGGCTCGCCGTCTCGCGAGACAAGGATGCTAGGTGGACCATAGCGGTCGATCAGCACTTCCTTGCCGATCCGCCCAATATCCTGATCCGCCGTGTCGACCGTCTTGCGCGCCGCAAGCTCGAGCTCGGGCTCCGGCGGCGCGCCGATGGCGCGCGGCACGTAGTAAGGCCGGGTTGCAACGTCACGGCGGCGAAACAGTTTGTGCCGCGACTCGACTGCGGTGAACAACGACTTGCAGGCGCCAAGCGATTCCGATTTGCCGAGGAACAGATAGCCGCCAGGCGACAGCGCGTAGTGGAACAGTTTGAACAGGTGCTCCTGCATGTTCACTTTGAAATAGATCAGCAGATTACGGCAACTGATCAGGTCCATGTTCTTGAACGGGGGATCCTGCACCACATCGTGGCGCGAGAACATCACCATGTCGCGGATCGTCTTGTCGATCCGGAACAACCGGCCGCTGGTCCCGAAGTAATTGTGTAGAATATTGCCCCTGAGATCGGCGACGCTGCTCTCGGGGTATTCCCCACGGCGTGCATAAGCAGTCGCGTGGTCGTCGATATCGGTGCCGAATATCTGCACCCGCAACGCATTGAGCCGCGTCCGCGCCTTGGTGGCAAGCAACAGGGCGATCGAATAGGCCTCCTCGCCAGTCGCGCAGCCGGGCACCCAGATGCGCAACGGCGCGCCGTCGCGCTTCTCCTTGATGATCTGGTCGAGCGTCTTGCCGAGCGTGGCGAACGATTCCTTGTCGCGGAAAAAGGCAGTGACCGAGATCAGGAAGTTCTTGCTCAGAACGTCGACTTCTTCCCGGTGATGCTCGATGTAGCCGATATAGTCCTTGAGCGCGTTGATCTGCAGCGCCGACATGCGGCGGGCGATCTGACGGCGCAGCGTCGCCTCCTTGTATTTGCTGTAATCAATACCGGTCTGACGGCGGATATGGCGGATGATCGTCTGGAAGGTGCCGCCGCTGTCGTCGGTGTTCTCGACGAGCCCGAGATGGAGCTTGTGGCCGAGGGCAATGACCGCGAGCTTGCCGGCAATCTCCTTGGGCGGAAGGATCAGGTCGGCACCGCCGATCGTCATCGCGGCCCGCGGCATGCTGTCATACTTCGCCGAGGAGGGCTCCTGGGCGAAGGTGATGCCGCCATGCGCCTTCACCGCGCGCAGGCCGTTGGCGCCGTCGGAGCCGGTGCCGGACAGCACGATCGCGATCGCCCGTGCCCCGAGGCCGGAGGCGAGGCTGGTGAAGAAATGATCGATCGAGGGCTTCGGCCCGATCGATTCGAGCGGCGCGCGCAGCACCAGCTTGCCGGTGCGGTAGAACACGTCGCTGTTCGGCGGCGCGATATAGATGGTGTTGGGCTTGATGCTGACGCCGTTATTGATGCCGACCACCGGGATCTTGGTCTCGCGCGCCAGCAGCTCGACCATCATGCTGCGGTGTTGCGGCGACAGATGCTGCGCGATCACGAAGCAGAGATTGGCGGAGGTCGGCAGGTTGGCGACGAACGGCCGCAGCGCCTCAAGTCCGCCGGCGGAGGCGCCGATCCCGACGACATAGAGATCGTTCTTCTTGAGCGAGGGCTGTCTTGCTTTGGAATTGAGCGACGGCTGGCTTGCTTTGGAACGCGATTGAACAGGCTTAGAGGACGTTCGCTTCGGTTGAGCGCGTCGGCTCATTCATGGCCTCCCCCGTCCAGGGCAAAGATTCGTGAGTTCCCAGCCGAAGTGACCTTAGATGATTCTTCGACTACCTGCACAGTAACCTGGTCGGCCGGCCGAAACGCTGCGAGCCGTCGGCCGGCGCGAATGTGCCGAGAAACACGGCGCAAACCACAGCGCGAGGGCGGAGAGCCCCTGTGCACCGCAAACAAGTCGGCAATTCGCGGCACCGCGTTTTCGACGTCGCGCACGGCGCGATTACTCATGTCCTGCAAGGATTGTCGTCTACGCCGATCCTTGGAACTATGATTGGCAGATCGGTTTGCTTGTCAAAACTGATCAAACGGTCGCGTTTACAGTCACGCGAAGGTGGCGGTTTCCGCTGGCCCGTTCTGCCTCGATCGCTTTTGCGAACTCCGCCCGCAGGACGGGAAGAATATCCTCGACGGTGTCGCAGACTTGATAGTTGAGCAGCGAGCTGTTGTGGATGAATCCTGATGCCTGCATACGGGCGAACAGGGTGACAAGCGCGCCCCAATAGCCATTGACATCGGCAAGCAGGATCGGCTTGCGGTGGTGGCCGAGCTGCGCCCAGGTGAGTTGTTCGGCCAGCTCTTCGAGCGAGCCGATGCCGCCCGGCAACGCGACAAAAGCGTCGGCACGCTCGAACATGATACGCTTGCGCTCGTGCATGTCCTTGGTCACCACCACCTCGGTGGCGCGCTGGAACAGGCGTTCCCGCCTAAGCAGAAAATCCGGGATGACTGCTGCGATGTCGCCGCCATGATCGTGGACGGATTCCGCCAGCGCCCCCATCAGTCCGGTCGACCCGCCACCATAAACGAGCCCGATCCGGTTCTCCGCAAGGATCCTGCCAAATCGGCGCGCCGCGCCGACAAAAGCGGGGTCGTTCCCCGGGCTGGAGCCGCAATAGACGCATATCCTGAGTCGTTCGCTCATCTGCGAGCATCTGGGCCTTGGGATGCGCGGCGTCAAGTCGGTTCAACCGGCTTGACCACAAGCCTCAAGGTGCAAAATGCGACAAACCGGTGGCAAATCTTACGTGAACATGGCCGCGGAAAGACCTATATCAATCGCCACAGGAAAAATCGTTTTGTTTGATTGTCCTCGTTTCGTCATGTGACAATACCTGCTGACCTTGGGTCCGCGCCCGATTGAACCGATGAGCTGTTGACGTGAAACCGCCTGCCGATTCCAGTGATGGTTCCTCCGATGGCGGTCTGTTTCGCACGCTGATCGATCTGTGGCCCTATGTCTGGCCGTCCGACCGGCGTGATCTCAAGCTACGCGTGCTGCTCGCGCTCGTCCTGCTCGTCTTGGCGAAGCTTGTAACGATCACGGTTCCGTTCACCTTCAAATGGGCGACCGACGCGCTTGCCGGGGCAGGGGATGCCGGGACCGCGGCGCAGTCCGGCGACGTGCCGTGGATCGTCTGGGTGCTGGCGGCGCCGGTCGCGCTCACCGTCGCCTATGGTGGCGGCCGCATCGTGATGGCGCTGCTGACGCAGGCGCGCGACGGTATCTTCGCCAAGGTGGCGATGCATGCGGTGCGCCGGCTCGCTCTGATCACCTTCGAGCACATGCATCGGCTCTCGCTGCGCTTTCATCTGGAGCGCAAGACCGGGGGATTGACCCGCATCCTCGAGCGCGGCCGCACCGGCATCGAAACCATCGTGCGCCTGGTGCTGCTCCTGCTTGCACCGACGGTCGTCGAGGTCGCGCTCATCGCCGTTGTGCTGCTCTACCAGTTCGACTGGCGCTATGTCGTGACCGTCCTTGCGACCATCGGCGTCTATTTCTGGTTCACCTATGCCGTGACCGAGTGGCGGATCGATATCCGCCGCAAGATGAATGAGAGCGATACCGAGGCCAACACCAAAGCGATCGACTCGCTGCTCAATTACGAGACGGTGAAGTATTTCAGCGCCGAAGCGCGCGAGGCGAGGCGCTACGACAAGTCCATGGCGCGATACGAGGACGCGAGCGTGAAGACCTACACCTCGCTCGCCGTGCTCAATGGCGGGCAGGCCGTGATCTACACGATCGGGCTCACCATTGCGATGGGCATGTGCGCCTATGGCGTGCGCGAGGGCACCCACACGGTCGGCGATTTCGTGATGATCAACGCCATGATGATCCAGCTCTATGTGCCGCTCAACCTTGCGGGCATGCTTTATCGCGAGATCAAACAGGCGATGATCGACATCGAGGCGATGTTCGACATTCTCAAGCGCCCGCCGGAGATCGAGGACGCGCCCGGTGCCATGCCGCTCAACGTGACCGCCGGCGCTATTCGCTTCGAGCTTGTGGATTTCGCCTATGAACCGGCGCGGCCGATCCTGCAGAGGCTCTCCTTCGACGTTCCGGCGGGCCGGACCGTCGCGATCGTCGGTCCTTCAGGCGCCGGCAAGTCGACCATCTCGCGCCTTCTGTTCCGCTTCTACGACGTCACCGGCGGCCGCATCACCATCGACGGTGCCGATATCCGCGACGTCACGCAGGCCTCCCTGCGCGACATGATCGGCATGGTCCCGCAGGATACGGTGCTGTTCAACGACACCATCCGCTACAACATCCGCTACGGGCGCTGGGACGCGACCGACGCGGAGGTCGAGGAAGCCGCCCGCCTTGCCCAGATCGACGCATTCGTCCGCTCAACGCCAAGGGGCTACGACACCGAAGTCGGCGAGCGCGGCTTGAAGCTCTCGGGTGGCGAGAAGCAGCGGGTCGCGATCGCGCGCACCATTCTGAAGGGCCCGCCTATCCTCGTGCTCGACGAGGCGACCTCGGCGCTCGACAGCCACACCGAGAAGGATATCCAGGATGCACTCGATCGCGTGTCGCGCAACCGCACGACGCTCGTGATCGCACACCGTCTCTCGACCATCGTGGGAGCCGACGACATTATCGTGCTCGACAAGGGGCGCATTGCCGAGCGCGGCACGCATGCGGCGCTGCTGGCGGCGGGCGGCACCTATGCCGGCATGTGGAATCGCCAGCGCGAGGCCGAGGAAGCGCGCGAGAAGCTCGCCCTGGTCGGGGATTCGGCAGCCGCGCCCGAGCAGGGTCAGGCGCGCGAGCCCGAGGTCGAGGAGCCGCGGGAAAAACGGGAAAGAGAACCATTTCCCTTCAACGCCGCGGAGTAGGGCGGCTCAATCTTGGCCACGATGACGCCGATGTCGGTTAAGATCAGCGCAACAGGCTGACTCCTTGGAATCTCGCATCGATCACCGCGCCTTCTAGAGCATTGCGGGCACTGATCTTCATTGCCGTCCCATGACGTCGCGTTGGATGAAGGTCATCACGTCGGATTGACGGCATCGGGCATTTCGTTGGAGCGAAAAGGAATTGGCCACAGGAAATGCCGTTGTCAAAGGTCGCATTGGACGGATTTCCGATTCCACCAGAGCGAAATCCGCTCTAAAGTGCCGCTAACGCCGTCTCGCCCACGCTTCTGGCACCATGGCCCGATTTCTAATCCGAGCTTCATCACCGCAACAGAATTGAGCCCGCTATGTCCATCATCGATTCGATCCGGGCGCAGCTCGTGCCCATCAGCTCTCATGGTTATCCGTTCATCGCGGCCTGCGCGGTGGCAACGATCCTGCTGTTCTGGCTGTGGGCGCCGCTCGGCTGGATTGCGCTCATCCTGACGATCTTCTGCGCCTACTTCTTCCGCGATCCGACGCGGATCATGCCGATCCGCGACGGCTTGATCGTCGCGCCCGCCGACGGGCGCATTCTCAAAGTGGACGAAGCGGTTCCGCCGGCCGAGATGGAGCTGAGCGAGCAGCCGCTGCCGCATGTGGCGATCTTCTTGAGCCTGTTCGACTGCCACGTGAACCGCAGCCCGACGGCAGGCCGGATCGAACGTGTCGTCCGCCGGCAGGGAACCTACCAAGCCGCCGATGAAGACAAGGCGGCCGAGGAGAACGAGCGCAACGGCCTCGTGATCGTCAACGAGGCTGGCACGAAGTTCGGCGTCGTACAGATTGCCGGCATGATCGCGCGGCGCATCGTGTGCACCGTGCGCGAAGGCGGACAACTCGGGGTCGGCGAACGCATCGGCATCATCCGGTTCGGCTCGCGGGTCGACGTCTATCTTCCCGCCGGTGCCCGTCCATTGGTCGCCGAGGGACAGAGGGCGGTAGCCGGCGAAACCGTCATCGCCGATCTATCCAATCCGGACGATGGCCGCAGTTTTCGGCTCGGCTGAGGCGGGGGCGTAGCGGCGGGCGCGCCGAGGCGTTATATCGGCCGCATGTCGCTGTTTCCGCCCTTCGATCCCGACCGCCCGGAGCGGCGCCGCCGCGGCATCCGGCCGATCCCGGTGCGCACGCTGGTGCCGAATGTCATCACGCTGCTGGCGCTGTGCGCCGGGCTGACCGCGATCCGCATGGCCGCCGAGGCGCGCTACGAGCTCGCCCTGGCGGCGATCGTGTTTGCTGCGGTCCTCGACGGGATCGACGGCCGCATTGCGCGCATGCTCAAGGGGACGTCGCGCTTCGGCGCCGAGCTCGACAGCCTTGCCGACTTCGTCAATTTCGGCGTCGCGCCGGCGTTGATCCTCTATTTCTGGACGTTGCACGACCTTCAATCGGTCGGCTGGATCGCGGCCATCGCGTTTGCGATCTGCGCGGGCCTGAGGCTCGCCCGCTTCAATGTGATGACCGAGGATCCCAATCAGCCCGCCTGGGCCGCGAACTTCTTCACCGGCGTTCCGGCGCCGGCCGGTGCGATCATCGTGCTGCTGCCGATCTATGTGGTCTTCCTCGGCCTGCCGAAGCAGGGCGTGCTGCCGCCGCTCGTGGCTGTCTACACGCTCGCGATCGCCATTTTGATGATCTCGCGCCTGCCGGTCTATTCCGGCAAGAAACTCGGCACGCGCGTGCCGCCCGATCTCGTGCTGCCATGCTTCGTGGTTGTCGTCGTTTTCTTCGCGCTCCTCCTTAGCTATCCGTGGGAAGTGCTTACGATCGGGACGATTTGCTACATCGTGAGCCTTCCGATCGGCTGGCTGTCCTATCGCCGCCACGCCCTTGCCGCGGCAGTGGCCGAAAGCCCGGCGGGTGCGCATGACGGGAATGGGCACAATCCGCCGCGCGAACTGCCGGCGCCCGGGCCCGCGTCGCCGTTACAGAGCGATGACGAGCACAAGCGGGCCGGCGACTGAACCGTATCCGCGGTTGACGCCATCGCCGCCGCGGGCGATGGCAGTGGGCGACGCAGCACGAAAGCGCACCCGTGATTCCCAACGAACCGCAGATCACTCCGGAACTCATCGCCGAGCACGGCCTCAAGCCGGAGGAATTTGAGCGCATTCTCGCGCTGATCGGCCGCGAGCCGAGCATCACCGAGCTCGGCATCTTCTCGGCCATGTGGAACGAGCACTGCTCGTACAAATCGTCAAAGCTGCATCTGAAGACCCTGCCGGTAACGGGCCCCTGCGTCATCCAGGGCCCGGGCGAGAACGCCGGTGTCGTCGACATTGGCGACGGGCTCGCGGTGGTGTTCAAGATGGAGAGCCACAACCACCCGAGCTTTATCGAACCCTACCAGGGGGCGGCGACCGGGGTCGGCGGCATCCTGCGCGATGTGTTCACAATGGGCGCGCGGCCGATCGCCTGCCTCAACGCGCTCTCTTTCGGCGATCCCGCCCATCCGAAGACCCGCGCCCTGGTGGCGGGCGTCGTCGCGGGCATTGGCGGCTACGGCAATTCCTTCGGCGTTCCGACCGTCGGCGGCTCGGTGCGCTTCCACAACCGCTATGACGGCAATATCCTCGTCAATGCGATGGCGGTCGGCCTCGCGGAAAAGGACAAGGTCTTCTACGCCGCGGCGTCGGGCGTCGGCATGCCGATCGTCTATCTCGGCTCCAAGACCGGGCGCGACGGCATCCACGGCGCGACCATGGCGTCGGCCGAATTCAGCGCCGATGCGGAGGAAAAGCGCCCCACGGTGCAGGTGGGCGATCCATTCGCAGAAAAACTCCTGCTCGAAGCCTGCCTCGAAATCATGGCCAAGGGCTGCGTGATCGCGATCCAGGACATGGGTGCGGCGGGCCTGACCTGCTCGGCGGTCGAGATGGGCGCCAAGGGCGATCTCGGCATCATCCTCGACCTCGACCAGGTGCCGTGCCGCGAGGCCGCCATGAGCGCCTACGAGATGATGCTCTCGGAGAGCCAGGAGCGCATGCTCATGGTGCTGCGGCCCGACAAGGAAGCCGAGGCCGAAGCGATTTTCCGCAAATGGGGGCTCGATTTCGCGGTGGTGGGCGAGACGACGCCGACGCTGCGCTTCCTCGTGCGTCACCGCGGCGAGGTGATGGCCGACCTGCCGATCAAGGAGCTGGGCGATGAGGCCCCGGTGTACAACCGACCTCATGTCGCAACGCGCGGACAGGCCGCGATCAATCCTGCGGCGGTTGCTCCGACGGCATCGACCGCCGAGGCGCTGGAAAAGCTGATCGGCTCGCCCGATCTGTGCTCCAAGCGCTGGGTGTGGGAGCAATACGATCACATTATTCTTGGAAACACGGTGCAGCGGCCGGGTGGAGACGCCGCGGTCGTGCGGGTTCTCGACGGGCCGAAGGCGCTCGCGCTCACAACCGACGTGACGCCGCGCTATTGCGAGGCCGATCCGGTCGAAGGCGGCAAGCAGGCGGTCGCCGAGGCTTGGCGCAACCTTACGGCCGTGGGAGCGCAGCCGCTCGCCATCACCGATAATCTCAATTTCGGCAATCCGGAAAAGCCGGAGATCATGGGCCAGCTCGTCGGCTGCATCGGCGGGATCGCCGAAGCCTGCCGGGCGCTCGACTTCCCGGTCGTGTCGGGCAATGTGTCGCTCTATAACGAGACCAACGGCCGCGCCATCCTGCCGACCCCGACCATCGGCGGCGTCGGCCTGCTCGAAGACTTCACCGCCGCAGCTACGCTTGAGTTCAAGGCCGAGGGCGAAGGCATCCTGCTGATCGGCGCAACGCAAGGCTGGCTCGGCCAGTCGCTCTATCTGCGCGAGTTGCACGGGCGTGAGGACGGGGCTCCGCCCCCGGTCGATTTCGAGGAAGAACGACGAAATGGCGATTTTGTACGCAGCCTGATCCGCGAACGTGTTGCGACGGCGGTTCACGATCTCGCGGACGGCGGACTTCTGGTCGCGATCGCCGAGATGGCAATCGCGTCCGGGCGGATCGGCGCGGTGCTGGAGGCACCAAAGGGGATGCCGCCGCATGCGTTCTGGTTCGGCGAGGATCAGGCGCGCTACGTCGTCGTCGTGGCGGCGGAGGCCGTGGAGGCCGTGCTCCGGCGTGCCGCGGCAGCCGGCGTGCCGGCATCACATATCGGGGTGACCGGAGGCGAAGCGCTAATCCTGCCCGACGACCGGCCGCTTCTGCTAAAGACCCTGGCAAGCCGTTTCGAAGGCTGGTTTCCGACCTATATGTCGCAGGGAATGGGCTAGAGTCCGATCGGAAAAAAAAGCAAAGTTCCAGTGTGTGGCTTGGATAAATTAAAGAGTGGGATCGCTGCGGACGGCTGCGATCGCACCCAACGGACCAAGGCGGCGCGGAGGTGGCCATGCCGATGAATGCGGACGAGATCGAACGGCTGATCAGGGATCACATTCCCGATGCGGTCGTAACCATCCACGATCTCGCCGGCGATGGAGATCACTACGCCGCGACGGTCATATCGGAGGCGTTCCGCGGCAAGACGCGGGTGCAGCAGCATCAGCTTGTCTATGCGGCGCTGAAGGGCGAGATGGGCGGCGCGCTCCACGCGCTCGCGCTGCAGACCGGTACGCCGGACTGAGTTTTTCCGAGTCGCCGGGCGCAAGCCGCAAGACGCGGGCAAGTCGGGGGGCACGATCCACGACCACAACAAGGATGACGACATGGCGACTGGCATCGAGCAGTTCATCGAAAATGAAGTGAAGTCCAACGACGTCGTGCTGTTCATGAAGGGAACGCCGCAGTTCCCGCAGTGCGGATTTTCGGGGCAGGTGGTGCAGATCCTCGATTATCTCGGCGTGCCCTATAAGGGGCTCAACGTCCTTGAGTCGGACGATCTGCGCGAAGGTATCAAAGACTATTCCGACTGGCCGACCATCCCGCAGCTCTATGTGAAGGGCGAGTTCGTCGGCGGCTGCGATATCGTGCGCGAGATGTTCCAGGCGAACGAGCTGGCGCAGTTCTTCAAGGACAAAGGCGTATCGGTGCGCGCGCAGGAGGCTTCGGCCTGAGCGGCGTCAGCCCGCGGTCATTGTTGCCCGAGCGGCATCAGTCCGCGGCCAATCCGTGAATTCGCCGGTCGCCGCGTTCTCAGGATAACCGCATCCGTTCGTCCCCGCGCGTAAGCGCGCGCAAGCGGGTACGCATTGCTCCGTTCGTCCCCGCGTGAGCGGGGACCCCGGTAGATAATCGGTGCTGGATTCCTGCTTTCGCGGGAATGAATGGAATACGGATGAAGCTGGGCGCGGCGCTTCGGGGCATGTGCGCCCCTGAGAGTTTTCTTGCGCGCCTCAAGCTGCTCCGTTCGTTCCCGCGTAAGCGGGAACCGAGAAAAATCAAAGTGATGGATTCCCGCTTTCGCGGGAATGAACGGAATGCGGATGAAAACAGGTGGGCGCCTTTGCCCACCCCGAAATTCCTACACTCCATTGGCCACGGCAGGCAGCCTCGGCGGCGTTACCGCGAGTAATACTCCACGACCAGATTGGGCTCCATCTGTACCGCGTAAGGCACGTCGCCGATCTGCGGGACGCGCGCAAATCTCGCCGTCATCTTGTTGTGGTCGGCGTCGATGTAGTCCGGCACGTCGCGTTCGGCGAGCCCGGTCGCTTCGAGCACGAGCGCAAGCTGGCGCGACTTGTCCTTGACCTCGATGAGGTCGCCGACCTTGCAGCGATAGCTCGGTATGTTGACGCGCTTGCCGTTCACCTTCACGTGGCCATGATTGATGAACTGGCGCGCTGCGAAAATCGTCGGCACGAATTTGGCGCGGTAGACGATGGCGTCGAGCCGGCGCTCCAGCAGTCCGATCAGGTTGGCGCCGGAATCGCCCTTCATCCGGACCGCTTCTTCGTAAATGCGACGGAACTGGCGCTCGGAAATATTGGCGTAATAGCCCTTGAGCTTCTGCTTGGCGCGCAGTTGCACGCCGTAGTCCGAGAGCTTGCCTTTGCGGCGCTGGCCGTGCTGGCCGGGGCCATACTCGCGGCGGTTCACGGGGCTCTTCGGGCGGCCCCAGATGTTCTGGCCCATGCGGCGATCGATCTTGTATTTCGCCTCGGTGCGCCTGGTCATCGCGTCCTCGTTCGACGGGTTGGCCCGTCCAATTAAAGTTCTGGTCTCTCACATGATCTTGTCCGAAAAGCCTGCGACTCTTCGGGATCGTGCGTGATGAGGATCGCGCCCTCCTTGCATCCCGGCTGACCGGGACCGACAGGTCCGGCTCGCAGCGTCGAGCACGAACCACGGGTCGCGAAAAGCGACGCGGGCCGTTTCGGCCCGCGTAACGCTGAAAACACTTAGGCCAATCCGCGGATTTGTCAAACCGCAGCATTCGCTGCGGCGCCCCTACGGGCGTCCGCTCGGAACGGAACGGCGGCGGACCGCGGCAACCCCGGCGATTTCATCTTCCTCCATCTCAAAAACCTCGTCCGTCAATCGCAACCCGAACTGCGCCAACGCAGTCATGAGAGCCGGCGGCGCTTCGCGATCGGAGGTCAGCACGAAGAGATCGCGTCCGCGTCGCTCGACCGGCTGGTCGGTGGGGGCCCGCCCGATGAGCTGCGCAACCCGCCGGGCGATCGCCGGCGCCGGGTCGATCCATTTGACCGGCCAGGGGCTCAGCCGCGTAAGGTGCTCGTGCAGCAGCGGATAGTGGGTGCAGGCAAGCACGACCGTATCGGTTCGGCGTCCATCGCGGGCGACGAAACAAGGAGCGATCTCGGCGGCAATGGCACCGTCCTCGACCGGCTCGGCCCGCAAGGCCGCCTCGGCAAAGCCTGCAAGCTGCGCCGAGCCGACGAGCGTGACGTCGCAGCCCTCACCGAAATCGCGGATCAGCTTGCGCGTATACTCGCGCGCAACCGTCGCCTCGGTGCCGAGCACGGAGACGAGCCGGCTCACCGAGGACGCGCAGGCGGGCTTGATCGCCGGCACGGTGCCGACAAAGGGCACGGAAAAGGCGGCGCGCAGTTGCGGCAAGACGAGCGTCGAGGCCGTGTTGCATGCGATCACGACGAGGTCGGGCCGATGGGCGGCGATCAGCTCGCCCATCAGCGGGACGAGGCGGACAACCAGCGCCGCGCCCGCATGGCGGCCATAGGGAAAGCACACATCGTCCGCGACATAGACGCAATGGGCGTCCGGCCGCGTCTTGACGATCTCGCGCAGCACCGTGAGCCCGCCGAGCCCGGAGTCGAACACGAGGATGGTCGGAACGGTGCGCGGCTCTTTCACGTTCGGCGGAGCTTGGTTGGGGTGACCCTCACGATTCGAAGTCGGAGCGCGATTGCTTCGGCGTGAATCAATCGCGCTCTCTTAACTCTTTGCTTTTTCGCATGATCTTGCCCGAAAAGCCCGCCAATTTTTCGCGATCATGTTCAGCGGCGCAAAGATAGCCGAAAACAAAACGTTGCACTTCCGCGCTCACGTTTCGCTGAAAAACACCCGTTGGAAGATCGTATCGACATGTTTGAGGTGGTGGGACAGATCGAACAGGGATTCGATCTCCGCCTCGGACAGCTTCTTGCGCACGTCGCGGTCGGCCTTGAGCAGCGCCTTGAAATCATCGCTCTCGCCGCGCCAAACTTTCATCGCGTTGCGCTGGACGAGGGCGTAGGCATCCTCGCGCGTGAGGCCCTTCTGGGTGAGGGTGAGCATGACCCGCTGCGAGTGAATGAGCCCGCCCAGCCGGTCGAGATTGCGCCACATGGTTTCAGGATAGACCACGAGCTTGTCGATGACCCCGGCAAGGCGCGCGAGGGCGAAGTCGAGCGTCACGGTCGCGTCCGGTCCGATCATGCGCTCGACCGAGGAGTGCGAAATATCGCGCTCATGCCACAGCGCCACGTTCTCGAGGGCCGGCGTCACATAAGCGCGCACCATGCGGGCGAGCCCGGTGAGGTTTTCCGTCAGGATCGGGTTGCGCTTGTGCGGCATGGCGGATGAGCCTTTTTGGCCCTCCGAGAAGAATTCTTCGGCCTCAAGCACCTCGCTGCGCTGCAGATGGCGAATTTCGATCGAGAGCCGCTCGATCGAGGCGGCGACGACGCCAAGGGTCGCAAAATACATCGCATGGCGATCGCGCGCGATCACCTGGGTGGAGACCGGCTCGACCGCGAGCCCCATCGCCTGCGCGACGTGAGCCTCCACGCGCGGATCGACCTGCGCGAAGGTACCGACCGCGCCTGAGATCGCGCAGGTCGCAACTTCCTTGCGGGCGGCGAGGAGGCGTTCGCGCGCCCGTGCAAACTCGGCATAGGTGTAAGCGAGCTTGAGGCCGAACGTGGTCGGCTCGGCATGGACGCCATGCGAGCGGCCGATTGTGGGGGTGTGCTTGTGCTCGAGCGCGCGGCGCTTGAGCGCGGCGAGCAGCGTGTCGACATCGGCGATCAGGAGATCGGCGGCGCGTACGAGCTGCACATTGAAGCAGGTGTCGAGCACGTCCGAGGACGTCATGCCCTGGTGAATGTAGCGGGCGTCCTCGCCGATGATCTCGGAGAGATAGGTGAGAAACGCGATAACGTCGTGCTTGGTGGTGCGCTCGATCTCCTCGATGCGCGCGACATCGAAGGTTGCGTCGCGGCCCTTCTCCCAGATGGTCTGCGCCGCCTCCTGCGGGATGATGCCGAGCGCGGCCATGGCATCGGCCGCATGCCATTCGATCTCGAACCAGATGCGAAAGCGCGTCTGCGGCTCCCAGATCGCGGCCATCTCGGGGCGGGTGTAGCGGGGGATCATGGACGGCCCTTCCACGCCAGTTGAGATCGTGCATGCCGGGACGCCCGCCGAGAGGGCGGGGGTGTCACCACTCGGCCGCAAATCGCCATGCGTTTCAAACCACTTCCCCGCGCGCCATGGCGGCGGCATTGCGGATCGCCGTGATGTTCTTGGCATAGGCCTCAGTGCCGCCACCCTCGGCACAGCCCGCCTTGAACACGGCATTGCCCGCCACGAGCACATTGGCGCCGGCGCCGGCAGCGAGCGGGGCGACCTCAGGATTCATCCCGCCATCGACCTCGATCTCGATCGGCCGGCCGGCGGCAAGCGCTCGCAGCCGCGCGACCTTTTCCACCGCCGCCGGGATGAAATGCTGGCCGCCGAAGCCGGGATTGACCGACATAACGAGGATCAGGTCGACAATGTCGATCACCGGCTCGATCGTTTCGATCGGCGTGCCGGGATTGAGCGTCACGCCGGCCTTCTTGCCGAGGGCGCGGATCGCCTGCAGCGAACGGTGCAGATGCGGCCCCGACTCGACATGGACGGTGATGATGTCGGCGCCCGCCTTGGCGAAGGCTTCGAGATAAGGATCGCAGGGCGCGATCATCAGGTGCACGTCGAACGGCTTTGCCGAATAGGGGCGCAACGCGCGGACGACGTCCGGCCCGATGGTGATGTTGGGAACGAAATGGCCGTCCATGACGTCGACATGGATCCAATCCGCGCCCGCTTCGTCGACCGCGCGCACCTCCTCGCCGAGCCGGGCAAAGTCGGCCGAGAGAATGGAAGGAGCGATGCGCAGGGGAGGGGGCATGGCGGTGTCCGTCTGTTCTTTTTCCGTTGACGTTGAAGCATAGGCGTACGAAGCCCCCGTGCGGGACCCGTCATCGTAGGACTACGAGACCCGTCCGTCCCCGCGCCGGCGAGGACCCAGAGCGACGAAAAACTGGGTTCCTGCCTTTGCGGGAACGAGCGGAGTGCAGATCAGCCCACGCGGAAAACGCCTGCAGGTTTTTCGCGATGGGTGTTCGCGGGGCTCGGTACCACGCGCTCCGCCGGCGGGCAACGCGTGAGACCGGCCTCGCCTGAAACCCGGCAAAACTTTCCGCGCGCTGCCCGGACTCGGCAGGTCTTGCTCGGCGTTCGCGGCCAAGGTGCATTGAACTGCGATCCAAGCCCGTTGATTGGGCGCGGTTTCTTCTATCGTCCTCGTCGGCACGTGTCTTGCTCGCGTGTGATGCTGGTTTTCCCGGATCAGTTCGGGTGATGCCGGGGTCGAAGCTGCTCCCTCTCCCGCATGCGGGGGCTGGTGGGGGAGAGAGCGGTTTCGGCGACAAGGACGAGAACGGCCATGATGATGTTCGCAGGCGCGGCGCTGACCGCCTTGGAAGTCCTGACGGAGCTCACCAATGTCAAGGCGCCCGCGCAGTCGCCGGCAGAGGACGCGGCAGCCTTCCGGCTTGCCGAACCGTCGTCCGACGACCCGCTGGTTGCGGGCGCAGGCGCAGGTGCGCCGGCAGCGTCCCCGCCACTGTCGGCCGGCACCATGAATGCGCTGCTCGCGCTGCTCGGCGAGCAGGGTGCAAAGCATGATCTATCTCGTGACCGTATCGCGATGCTCGACCGGGAACAGGCGGGCGAAGCCGGCAGCGCCGCTGCGAACAGCCTCGCTCATTATGGCGAGCGGCCGTTTGAGCGCCAGGCGCAGATGCTGACGCCGGATCGCGGCCGATCCTTCGTCCTGACTGTATAAACGCCCTGCAACCGTAAACGCTTGCGCCGCGCGCGCTCACAGCCATTAACTGCGAAAAAGATCCTGCCGCTGACCGTTCCCGGGCCGCATCCTATATATGCCGTTTGTGCTATACGCCTTTCGTGACCGCGGGGAGCCGGCGGCAATGGGAGCGGAGAAGGACAGATGCGGACCGACGTCGTCGTGCTGGGCGCTGGGATCGTGGGAACGTCGGTGGCGCTACAGCTCGCCAAGCGCGGGCTTTCCGTCGCGCTCGTCGACAGGCGCGACCCGGGCGAGGAAACCTCCTTCGGCAATGCCGGCATGATCGAAGGCGAGACGGTGTTTCCCCGTGCCTTCCCGAACGATCTCATGAAGCTCGCGCGCGTCGCCGCATGGCGTTCGCCGGATGTGAACTATCACCTGACCTTCCTGCCGCGCGTTGCGTCGTGGCTGCTCGCCTACCGGTCCTGGTCGACGCCGGAACGCCTGCTCGAAACGGCAAAGCTAACGCGGCCGATGTTTGCCGAGGCGATTGCCGAGCACGAAACGCTGATGGAGGAGAGCGGCGCGACGCACTATCTGCACAAGACCGGCTGGCTCCGGCTCTATCGTTCGCAGAGCTCGCTCGACGAGACCGCGCCCGAGCGCGAGGCTGCCGAAAGCTACGGCGTTCCCTTCCGCGTGCTCGACGTGGCCGGCGCCCAGGCGCTCGAGCCTGCGCTCTCTCCGGTGTTCAGCCATGCGGTGATGTGGGAGGACACGGTGAGCGTGACGAACCCGCTCGCCCTCACCCAGGCCTATGCGCGGCGCTTCACCGAGCTGGGTGGGCGCGTGGTCAAGGGTGATGCCCGCACATTGCGTTTTGCCGGCGTCCAGGGCTGCCGGGTGCGGACGGAGGAGGGGACCGTCGAGGCCGGCCATGCCGTTGTCGCGCTCGGGCCATGGACCAACGATCTTCTGCGCGCCTTCGGTCTTCGCCTGCCGCTCGCGGTCAAGCGCGGCTACCATCGCCATTACAAACCACAAGGGGACGCGACGCTCACCCGCCCGGTGCTGGATTCGGACATCGGCTATGTGCTCGCCCCGATGGAGCAGGGCATCCGCCTCACCACCGGAGCCGAGTTCGCCGACCGCGACGCGCCGCCGACGCCGGTGCAGATCGACCGCGTGCTGCCGTCGGCCAGGGAACTGTTTCCGTTGGGGGATGGCATCGAGGCGACGCCCTGGATGGGCTCGCGCCCGTGCCTGCCCGATTCCCGCCCCGTGATCGGCCAAGCGCCGAACCATCCCTGGCTGTGGCTCGCCACCGGCCACGCCCATTGGGGGCTCACGCTCGGCCCCGTGACCGGCCGGCTGATCGCCGAGATGATGACCGGCGCAACGCCGTTCTGTGACCCAAAACCCTATCGCTACGAACGCTTCCTCCGCGGCGGCGGCGGGTGAGCGGGCAAGGGTCTTCTTTACCTCCCCCGCCTGCGGGGAAAAACCGTAGGGTGGGCATGCGAAGCATGCCGACCGAGTGCCGTTCGGCTCGCTCAATCGCGTGGGCACGACGCGCCGCGGGCGCGCCTTTGCCCACCCTACGTTCCCCCGGATGAGGTTTTCCATTCAGCCGCCGACGGATTTTTCAGCACCGTAGGGTGGGCATGCGAAGCATGCCCACCGCGGGCCGTTCGGCTCGCTCAATCGCGTGGGCACGACGCGCCGCGGGCGCGCCTTTGCCCACCCTACGTTCCCCCGGATGAGAGTTTTCCATTCAGCCCCCGGCGGACTTTGTCAGCGCATCGAGGAGCGGCTTCAACCACGCCCAGCCTTGGGGAAGGGCGCCGGACAGCTTGAGCGCGGCACCTGAAAGGCCGATGAACAGGGATGCTGCGACGGCTTTCGAGATATGTTTTTCCGCGGCATCGGCAGTCTTCGCGCCGAGCCCAAGCGCGCGTCGGCCGAGGAAGATGAAGAGGTTTTCGACGCTCTTTACAGCGCCGTAGATGATTGTCTTGGTCGCGCCAATCGGGTCTTTGACCGCCTCGGACAAGAAACGGAAGCTCGCCGGCAATTCAGGATCGAAGTATTTCGGCTGCCGCTCCATGTCGGCGGCGACCTCGTCAAGCGTTTCGCCAATGGTCTCTCGATTCGCATCGCCCTCGCGCCGCGGGTCGTCCGCCGCCTTGCGGCTGAACTCCACCCAGCGCTCCAGCTTGTCGATGCCCATCCTCAGGGCGATGCGCAGCTTATCGAGTTCTTCGAGGCTCGCCGCGTTCAGTTCCGGCATGTCGTCACCGCCCGACCGATAGGCAGCGATGAGACCGTCTAACCGCTCGATTTCATAGCCGATGCGGAATTGTCGATCCTTCACCTCGGTGATCGCGCCCGGCAGAAGGTCGCCAAGCGCGACAAGGCGGTCGCGCGCGCGGCTGTGATTGGTACCTTCGCGAAAATCCCCAGAGGTTAGTTCTTCGATGTGGTCAATGATGGGTTCGCGCCAGGCATCAAAGTCGCGCTCGGCCGTTCGCAGCGGACTGTCATCGTCGCGGACCCGCGCGATCCTTCCGTCCCGCTCCTCGACCCGGATCGGCGCCGGACTTTGCTCCGGTACTTCCGAGGAGCTCTCGTCGGCCTGCAGCGCATCGAGCCGTGCTTTGATGGCGAGGTTCACCGCCTCCGGGCCGTCGTCCCAGGGCAGGGGACCGGGCACGTCGGTGAAAGCCGCTTCCCAAGCTTCGCTACGCGCGGGCGAGGGCGGCAAGCCAGCGAGAAGCTCGTCGTACCAGCCGGTCCACACTTGCCAGTGCTGACCGAGGCGATCGAGATCGCTTTTCAGCCCAATCCAAGGCCCTCCGACGCGCCCTGACGGGAAAACGGCTCCGTCCTCACCGTGACCCCACAGAGGCTCTTGCGCTAGGCGCAGGGGCGGCAGCCCGTTCTCCAGCATGAACGCGTCCCGCCTTATAGCGGCGGCGGCGGCCCTGGTGGCGGCGTAGGCGGCGGTTCTGGCGGCGGCGTCGGCAGAAGCGGCGGCTCCTACGTCGGTTGCAGCGGCGTCGACGTAGGCGTAGGCGGCTCTTGCAGCGTAGGCGGTTGCGCGGTTTGGATACACCGCTGCAAACCGAGAAATCGCGGTAGCCCGAAAGACCGGTAATGCGATGGCGGCGGCGACATATGGCCGAAGGTGAAGTATCTCCCCACTCACGATCGGCAAAACCCGCAATGCCGCCCGCGCGGCGATCACCACCGACCAGTCGCGCGGCTTGGTCCGCAGCCAGTTTTCGAAGGCTTGGCGGTCACGCGGGTCCGGCAGCGCGTCGTCGGCGGGCTGAGCGTCACCGGCCTGGCCCGATGCGGCTCTATCGGGCCTCGGTTCATCCGTCCCTTGGGAAGCTCTCTTCGCCACGCCCCGCCCACGCCGAAAAGTTGAGTGGCCTCAGAATACAGGGGGCTCGTCGGTGCGCAACCGCGCGCATGCTCCGCTTCACCTCTCCCCGCTTGCGGGGAGAGGTCGGCGCGTATCGAGCAAAAGCGAGATACGCGACGGGTGAGGGGGCTGCGGCGCTGCCAAAGCTTGTGCCAGAGCTACATTCCGGCGTCGTTGGAGCCGCGGCGCAAAGCGTCGTACGCGATCGGTCTTGGTGGCACCTGCGGCGCGCATGGAAAGTGCCCCTCACCCGAACTCCTCGCTCCGCTCGGAATTCGACCTCTCCCCGCGAGCGGCTATCGTATTCACACATTTCTGTTTGCGGAGGAACGACGGGCCTGATTCCATGATGCGGGGCGGCGATTCGGGAGGCTGCGCGGATGTTCGACC